>JBATEM010000154.1:0-5644 GCA_049664005.1 Candidatus Macondimonas sp. | reverse complement strand
CCATAGTGCCGGGGACAGGCCGGATTGCTGTAGGTCCGCTTGCACCAGGCGCGCCCGATGTCGGCTGGCGATCAGCCCCACGTAGGCAACTGGCTGGGTGAGCACCCGGCGCAAGGCCAGATGATCGCCCTTGTGCTGGGTGGCGATCACCACATAGTCCCCCGCTGCCGCTCCGGCGAGGGCGGCATAGCTTGGATCATCGTTCACCACCGCCCACGCGGCCGGAAACTGCGCCGCTTCGGCCCGTGGATCCAGCACCGTCACAGCGAAATCCAACTGTGTGGCCTGCGTGCACAAGGCTTCGGCCAAGCCGCCACTACCCAACAGCCAGAGCATGGGCGGTGGAAGGATAGGATCAATGAATACGGTCATGGCGCCCCCACAGGGCATCCCCGTCCCCAGGATTTCATCGCGCAGATCCAGGGCAAGCAATTGACTTTTGCCGGTGGACATCGCCTCGCACGCCAGTTCACCGACCCGGGCTTGGGCGCATCCCCCGCCGACCCAGCCAGCCAGGAGTCGTCCATCCGGCGCGAAGATCGCCTTGGCGCCCGGATCCGCCGAAACCGAACCCTCGATAGCCACCACCGTGGCCAGGGCGCAAGGCTGGCGCGCGCTGATGCGAGCGCTCAGAACCATCAGCCACTCAGGCGTCATGGGCCAGGCGCCGGCACAAGGCAGCGTACGCTGCGGGGGTGTCGATATCGCGGGTCACGGCCGGATCGTCCACATCCCAAAAACGCACCGATTGGGAATGGGCGGCGAGATAGGCGGGTACGTCCACCGCGTCGCCTTGCGCAATGAGAGCGGCGACATGGGCCTTGCCGAAACAGCGGGGATGGCCCGCCTGCTCCTGGTGACGGGGAATCAGGATGTCCTGGGCGCCGTCCTCGCAAAAGCGTCGCCATAGGCTACCGACTCGCTCGGCCGTCAGCTCGGGCAGATCCGCCAGGGTCATCATGACCGGGCCCGCTTCGGCCAGGGCACCCAGGGCGCAGGCCACCGAGGACGCGCGGCCACGTTCGGGGTGGGGATTGGCGAGGGTCTCGAAACCGAGTGCGGCCAATTGTGCCGCCAAGGTTTCATCATCGGTCCGGATGATCGCCAGATGGCGCTTCAGCGGAGCGCCACTCATAGCCTGCGCCACCCGCAGGGCCATGGGAACGCCCTTTACGTCCAGCCAACGCTTGTCCTGCCCCATGCGTGCGGACTGCCCCGCCGCCAACAGAATCCCCACGCCGGCCAAGCCAGTTCGACTCAGTTGCTCTCCCATGGTGGCGCCACCCTACCGTCATCCGGTCCTTCCAGTATTGGAGTGGGCGGATTGCCGTCATATACCTTGGCCAGGCGGCGCTGGAAATAGGCGTCCCGCACGAAGCTATAAGGGTCATACACCGTTTTCAGCGTCTGGTCGGCGTCGAGCAAGCCCGCGCGCAGGTCAACCACGCGCAGCGCCAGCAGCGACCATTCGACGCGATCCTCGTCGATGGTGTCCAGCAGATTCAGTTGCCAATCGGCAACCGCACCCACTCCATCGCGAATCGTCGTCCCGCCATAGAGCGGCACCACCACGTACCAGCCCATGGGCACACCCCAGTAGCCCAAGGTCTGGCCAAAATCCTCATCGCTTCTGGGCCAACCTGCCCAATCGGTGGCGAGATCGAAGAAGCCCAGGATGCCGAAAGTGCTGTTGAGCACGAAACGCCCCAGGTCGGTGACTGCCTGGCGGGGCTTGGCCTGAAGCACGTTGTTCACGAAGCGCACAGGTTCGCCAAGATTGCTGAAGAAATTACCGATTCCCCGTTGGATCGGTGACGGCGTCACCCGATCATAGGTCACGGCCACAGGCCGCAGCACCCATTCATCGGCTTTCTCGTTGAATCGGTAAGTGACCCGATTGATCCGCTCAAATTGATCATTCACAGGAGCTTGAGAGGGATTGCTCGCGCAGGATGTCAAAAGACATGCCATAAGAGAGACGCCGATGATAGTGGGGAATCGCCCCATGCTGAAATCCTCCGCAAGCTCAGGCCGCTCTATACAGACCTGAAAATCAATGTCCGCCATCCTAGCAGATCAAATTGGCGCTGCGTGCCACCCGCCAGGCCAAGCGGCTGGAGGGCCGGCGGACGGCATTGATCCGGGCAGCTTGCAGTTTCTCCAAGGCTTCACTAGGCTATTGCGCATCCAGTGAGTGCTGGATCGCAAACCACCAAATGGATCTTGTTGATTCCTTTAAGGAGATTTAAAATGGCCGATCGTCCCACTCCCCCCGCTGACATCACCCCGAAGGACTTCTTCGAGAAGTTCATCCCCGAGCAGATTGCTGCCCTGCCCGAAGAAAAGAAGCAGGAAGCCCGTGACAAGGCCGGTGATTTCTCCACCGTGATCGGCTTCAACATCACCGACGCCGGCGCTGCCTACTCCTTCCACATCAAGGGCGGCGACATCGAAATCAAGCCCGGCGTGGACGACGCCGAAATGACCCTGGTGACCGACGAGGCCACTTGGCGCGAACTGATGATCGATCGTTCCGCCAACCCCCAGCAGCTGTTCATGTCTGGTCGCATCCAGATCGAAGGCGACATGTCCATCGCCATGCAGCTGCAGAACGTGATGCCCGAAGGCATGCTGATGTAAGCAAACCGCCCTCAAAGCGGTTTGACTCGAAAAGGCCTTGTGGAGACCCTCCGCAGGGCCTTTTCCCTTTAAGATGCTTGTAATCTTCGCCGCTGTCGAAGCCGGGACCGATCAAGTGCGGTTCAACTTCTTGATGTGCCACCCAGGATGGATTGATGCCTGAAACTGCCCCCTCCGCCCATCGCCAACAACAACTGCGGGATGCCTTTTCGCAACGCATCCTGGTCATCGATGGCGCCATGGGCACCATGATCCAGCGCCACAAGCTGGAAGAGCACCACTACCGCGGCGAGCGCTTCAAGGACTGGCCGCAGGACGTCAAGGGCAACAACGACCTGCTGGTGCTGACCCAGCCGGATATCATCCGGGATATCCATGGTCAGTATCTTGCCGCCGGCGCCGATCTGATCGAAACCAATACCTTCAACTCCACCACCGTCGCCCTGCATGACTACGGCATGGAAGCGCTGGCCTATGAGTTGAACGAAACCGCGGCGCGCATTGCCCGTCAAGCGGCTGACGCCCATGCTACCCCGGATCGGCCGCGGTTCGTCGCTGGCGCCATCGGCCCCACCAATCGCACCGCCAGCATCAGCCCGGATGTCAACGATGCGGGTTTTCGCAATATCTCCTATGCCGAGCTGGTCACAGCCTATCTGGAACAGGCGCGCGGCCTTTTGGCGGGCGGTGCGGATGTGCTGCTCATCGAAACCATCTTCGACACACTGAATGCCAAGGCGGCCATCTTTGCCTGCGAGCGACTGTTCGAGGACTTGGGCGAACGCTGGCCCATCATCCTCTCCGGCACCATCACCGACGCCTCCGGCCGCACCCTGTCGGGCCAGACCACAGAGGCCTTCTGGAACGCCATTCGCCATGCCCAGCCCTTGGCGGTGGGCCTGAACTGCGCCCTGGGCGGCAAGGACATGCGCCCCTACATTGCCGAGCTGGCGCGCCTGGCGGACTGCCATGTGTCCTGCTACCCCAATGCCGGCCTGCCCAATGCCTTTGGCGAATATGACGAAAAACCCGAGGATACCGCCGCCATCCTGGCCGAGTTCGCCGATGCAGGCCTCGTGAATCTGGTCGGCGGCTGCTGCGGCACCACGCCGGATCACATCCGCGCCATCGCCGAGGCGGTGAGGGGCAAGCCGCCCCGTGTGGCCGCCAAACCTGCGCCCGCCTGCCGCCTCTCGGGCCTGGAACCCTTCAACATCACGGCCGAGACGCTGTTCGTGAATGTCGGCGAACGCACCAACATCACCGGCTCCGCGCGTTTTCGCGAACTGATCAAGGCCGAGGACTATGGCGCGGCACTGGCGGTGGCCTTGCAACAGGTCGAGGCTGGCGCCCAGATCATCGATGTGAACATGGATGAGGGCATGATCGACGGGGTAGCGGCCATGCGCCGCTTCCTGAACCTGATCGCTGCCGAGCCCGACATCGCGCGGGTCCCGGTGATGATCGATTCGTCCAAATGGGAGGTCATCGAGGCGGGCCTGCAGTGCGTGCAGGGCAAACCCATCGTCAACTCCATTTCCATGAAGGAAGGTGAGGAGAAGTTCATCCGCGAGGCCCGGCTGTGCCGCCAGTACGGTGCCGCCGTTGTCGTCATGGCCTTCGACGAACAGGGCCAGGCGGACAGCCTGGTGCGGCGCCAGGAGATCTGCGCCCGGGCCTATCGCCTCCTGACCGAGGGGGTGGGTTTTCCGGCCGAGGACATCATCTTCGATCCCAATATCTTTGCGGTTGCCACCGGTATCGCCGAACACAATGCATACGGGGTGGATTTCATCGAGGCCACGCGCTGGATCAAGCACAACCTTCCCCATGCCTTGGTTTCCGGCGGCGTTTCGAATGTCTCGTTTTCCTTCCGCGGCAACAACGCAGTGCGCGAGGCCATCCACGCGGTCTTCCTGTATCACGCCATTCAGGCCGGCATGGACATGGGCATCGTCAACGCAGGGGCACTGGTGGTCTATGACCAGATCGATCCCGAACTGCGCGCCCGCATCGAGGATGTGATTCTCAACCGCCGCGAGGATGCCACCGACCGCCTGCTGGAGATTGCCGAGCGCTTCCGGGGCGATGGGCAGAAACAAGTCGTCGAGGACGAAGCCTGGCGGGCACTGCCCGTCGGCGAGCGCATCACCCATGCCCTGATCAAGGGCATCGATGCCTTCGTCGAGGCCGACACCGAGGAACTGCGCAGCGAGATCGCCGCTCGCGGCGGGCGACCCATCGAGGTCATCGAAGGTCCGCTGATGGCGGGCATGAACGTGGTGGGCGACCTGTTCGGCGCGGGCAAGATGTTCCTGCCGCAAGTGGTGAAATCCGCGCGGGTGATGAAAAAGGCAGTGGCCTACCTGATTCCCTACATCGAGGCGGAGAAAAAACCCGGTGACGCCGTCCGCTCCAAGGGCAAGATCATCATGGCCACCGTCAAGGGCGATGTGCATGATATTGGCAAGAACATTGTCGGCGTGGTGCTGCAGTGCAACAACTATGATGTCGTCGATCTCGGGGTCATGGTACCGGCCCAGAGGATCCTGGATGCCGCGATCGCGGAAAAGGCCGACATCATCGGCCTGTCGGGCCTGATCACGCCCTCATTGGATGAAATGGTCAATCTGGCCCGGGAAATGGCGCGCCAGAATTTCAGCATTCCCCTGCTGATTGGCGGCGCCACTACCTCACGCGCGCACACGGCGGTGAAGATCGATCCAGCCTATCCGGGCCCGGTGATCTGGGTGAAGGATGCCTCCCGCTCGGTGCCGGTCGCGGCCGCCTTGCTGTCGCCCCAGCAAAAGCCCGGGCTGCTGGCGGAGGTGGATCGGGAATATGACCAAATCCGCAGCCGCCACGCCAACAAGGACCGGCAGGAGAAATTCCTTACCCTTGCCGAGGCCCGCGCCCGCCGCACACCCATCGACTGGAAGAATGATCGACCGCCACGGCCACGCATGCTGCTGCAGCAGGCCATGGACGTCTGTCAGGGCCCGAC
>JBATEM010000153.1:0-15495 GCA_049664005.1 Candidatus Macondimonas sp. | reverse complement strand
GCCCGCGCCGTGCCTTGCAACATCACCTGACGCAGGGCGGCATGGAGCAGATAGGCGCTTTGCGGCGAGGCCGCCGAACGCATGGAGAGCGGATAGCGGCGCAGGGGGGTGCCCGACGTGGAAATGACCTCGCGGATGACCCGCAAGGGCGTGTAGAGCCCCCCGCCCGCCAAGGTCTGGTACATTTGGGTGACCTCGATGGGGGTGAGTTCCAAGGCGCCCAGCAACAGCGCAGGCACCACCGGGATATCCGCTTCCACACCGAGGGCCTTGAGCGTCTTCACCACCTGAGGCAATCCGACCGCGAGCCCAAGATGCACAGTGGCCGCATTATGAGATTGGGCGAGGGCCTGGAACAGGGGTTCCTCACCATGGAATCGCCCGGATGCATTGCCCGGGCGCCATACCGATCCACCTGGCACCTTCACCGCAACCGGCTCATCCTGCAGTGGACTCACGAGGGTATAAGCGCCCGATTCCAGGGCCGCGAGATAAACCGCCGGCTTGACCAACGAACCGATGGGACGGCGCGCCGCCAAGACCCGATTCAGGCCGCCAGACGCATCATCCCGACCGCCCACCACCGCATGGATCTCCCCGGTGAGTACGTCCGCCACCACCACCGCGCCCTGCAAGCCGGTCTTGCCACGTTGCGCCAAGCGGTCCAATTGGCGTACCAGACTCTGACGCGCCTGGGTTTGGGCTTCGGGGTCGATGGTGGTGTAGATCCGCAATCCCTCGGCCGTCAGATCCTCGGCAGGATAATCGCGCAACAGGTGATTGCGCACCAGGCCCAGCACCGCGCCGTAATCCCCGCTGCGTTGAAGATTGGCCCTGACGCCCAAGGGCTGGGCCTGTGCCACCCGAAGCGCCGCGTCATCCAGCAATCCCGCCTGGGCATACAGCCCCAGCACCGTATCGCGACGGGCACGGGCCCGCTCGGCTTGGCGCAACGGATGGTAGTAAGTCGGGCCTTTCACCATCCCGACCAGCAGCGCCAACTCCTGAATCTCCAGTTCCCCCAGAGGCTTCCCAAAGTAATACATGCTGGCCAGCCCAAAACCATGAATCGCCCGTCCGCCCTGCTGACCGAGATAGACCTCATTCAGATAGGTCTCGAGGATTTCGGTCTTGTCGTAGTGCCATTCCAGCAACAAGGCCATCAGGGCCTCGTCGAACTTGCGCCGGAACGTCCGGTCACTGTCGAGAAACAGGTTCTTGACCAGTTGCTGAGTCAGGGTGCTGCCGCCCTGGACGATGCGTCCGGCGCGCAGGTTGGCCAGCGCGGCGCGCAACACCGCGCTCGGGTCAATGCCTGGGTGCCGCGAGAAATGGCGGTCCTCCACCGCCAAAAGCCCCAACAGCAGTGGCTCGGGCACTTCCGCAAGTCGCACCAGCACGCGGTCCTCGCCGTCCGTGCCATAAAGCGAACCGATGAGTTCCGGATCCAGACGGATCAGCGATGGCGCAGGCGCACCATCCAGTGCGTCCAGGTGACTGATCCCAGAGGCATCAAAACCCAGACGGATACGCCGGGCCGGCTGGGGACCGTCCCAGAATGACAAGGGCCGCACATGGATCGACAGACGCCCTGCTCCCTCCGAACGGTAGGTTCCCGGGGATCGCAGGTTCTCGCTTGCACGGTAGCCGGCCCGCTCCAGTTCCCGGAGCAGGCGCTTGTAACTCACGGGTTCGGCGACCCCCAGTTCCATTGGACGCGCATAGATCTGGGCCGGCAGTGACCAGCGGCGACTTTCGAAGCGGCTGACGATCTGGTGATCCAGATAGGCGGCGTAGACCACCACCGCACTCAGGGTGAGCAACGCGGCCCATGTCAGCCAGGACCACAAACCAGAAGAACGGGGGAATGATGGCGACAATGGGCAAATCCTGCGGGCGCACCAATTCTGGCGGACGGCGGGACAGGATCGCACCAAGCCGGACCACAAACCAGACCTCTGCGGGAGGTCTTCTCCCACATGAACATTTCAACACATTGATTAATAAATGTGAAACACGATTGGCTTAATCTGTGCTTGAGAATTATCGTACACAGCACCGTGTGCACAGATCCTCCACGATCTCCCTCTCTCGCACTTCGCGCCCCTACGGGGCGCTTTTTTTGGCCTTTGGCCAGCGCCGTGGCAGACTCAAGCCTGAGGGGGCGTACGATCCGGCGGAAGCAAGCGCTCCACGGCAGCCCGCATTTCCTGCAGGGAAATGTGACGGACATCGCGACCGCCCACCAGGAAAATCACATATTCGGCAATGTTGCGGGAGTGATCGCCGATGCGTTCCAGGGCACGGGCGCACCAGATGATGTCCAGCATGCGGCGAATGGTACGGGGATCTTCCATCATGAAGGTGATGTTCTGGCGCCAGATGGCCTCGTATTCCCGGTCCACCTCTTCATCGGCATGCACCACCTGCAACGCCGCCCGCGGATCCATGCGGGCAAAGGCGTCCAGCGCGTCGGTCAGCATGGCCCGTGCCCGCACCGCCAGATGCTCCAAGGCATGGTAACCATGTGGGGAGCGGTCCATCTGGGCAAGATGACTGGCCATGCGGGCGATTTTGCAGGCCTCATCGCCCACCCGTTCAAGATCCGTGATGATCTTGAGGACCGTGATGATCAGGCGCAGATCCCCCGCGGCGGGTTGCCGACGCGCCAGAATGCGATTGCACTCTTCATCGAGTGTCACTTCCTGGAGGTTGATGCGATGATCCGCAGCCACGACCTCCTCGGCCAATTGACCGTCGGAGGCCACCAGCGCCCGCATCGCCTGGTCGATCTGATCCTCGACCGCGCCGCCCATGGTCAACACCCGGCTGCGTATGCCCTCAAGCTCCTCGTTGTAACGACGGGACGTATGCTGGGTAATGTCACCGGCTTCCATGCTTCCTCCACTTCTTCGGGTTATTCGTACGCATCGGGCCATAGCGCCCGGCGAGGTAGTGTTCGGTCTCCGGCCGATCGGGGCAGATAAACATCTGATCCGTTTGGCCGTATTCGATCAACTCACCCGCCCGCAGGAACAGGCAGGCCTCCGACAAACGCGCCGCCTGGGACAGATCATGCGTGGCCATCAGGATGGCATGATCATGTTGCAGTTCATGCAACAAGGACTCCAGGTGATGGATGGCGCCCGGACTCAAGGAAACACCCGGGACATCCAGCAACAACACACGAGGTTCCAGCATCAACACCCGTGCCAGTGCCAACAAGTAACAGCGCTCGCCATTCAAGGTGACGCCAGGCCGGTGCAGCACATCGGCCAGCGTCGTCCATAAACCACACCGGCGCAACGCGGCTTCTACGCGCCCATCCAGCAGCCCCTGATCCGTCTCGCCCCGCAATCGCAGGCCATAGGTCAGATGGTCGTGAAGCGTGGTCGGCAGCAATCCGGGAACGCTGGGCACCCAACCCAATTGACGCCGTACGGCTTCGCGGTCGACCTCGATCCCCGGTGCCAGAATCGGCTGTTCATGGAGGAAAACACGCCCGTGCAGCCGCAAACCATCCACCTGATCGCTCAAGCGCAGCAGCGCGCGCAGCAAGACGGTTTTTCCCGCAGCCTCGGGACCGATCAAGGCAGTGAGGCCATGGGAAGGAAGGGCAAACGTCAGCGACCGCAACAACAGGATCCCGGCAGGCGTTTCGACCCCCAGGTTCTCGACCCGCAAACCGGCAGGCGATGCGGCGTCGGCGCACCCGCCGACATTGGCCTTTTCAGAAAACAACATGTCGTGACCCACGCCAGAAAGCCATTGAGATCGTGCCGTTGCCATTCCTGCATCCAGGAATTTTCATTGTACGATGCAAATCTGCAGGGTCGGCGCATACGTATCAGAAGGCCAGCATAATCCGTGCCTTCGGTTAGTGTGCAGCGGCCAAACGAGCCCTCTTGTGTGATTTCACTGAACCATGCCTGGCCGCAGCGACAGATGCAGCCTTCGATGCCCTTCCAAGGGGCGTGGTAATAAGCCAAACACTGCGCGCAGCCGCTGCAATATCGCGATCTGCGCCTCTCCGCCAATCACCTCATCCCTACCGACAACAGAGAAACCGATTGGTTGATTGTAAAGCTGGTCCACTCGCATTGTAGGGATGGGAACGTCCGCTGCGCTTGAACAAAAAATGGGGTGGATCGATAGCCGTCGACCCACCCCACGCGATTTTTTCCCCGCCATCCGCGCACGAAGGGCGGGGGAATACTATTTTCAGAAGCTGTAGATCAAGCCCACGCCGTAGCTGTCGGTGGAGGGATCCTGGATCCCGCCGACGACGCGGTCCTTGTCTTCATAGGTGACATAGTAGGCTTGCGCGGTCAGTGCCTTGCTCAGCTTGTAATCGACGCCGAAGGCCATCTCGGTGCGCTCGATGTCGGTCAGGTCACCCGTGGTCTGGCCATATTGCGCCTTGAACTTGAACGCATCGAAGGTGTAAGCCACCGAGCCCAGCCAGGTCGCTTCCTCGGCATCGCCACCCTGCTCGCCGCCGTCCTGGTCGATGCCCGTCGCCTGCTGATACAGGGCGCCGATTTCCAGGGCCTCGATCAGCTTGACCGAGCCGGTGGCGCGGATGATGTCGATCCCGGCCGTCTTGCCGTCGAACTTCAAGCCGCCTTCCTGGTTGCCAGCATAGGCCAGCGCGCCGTAGAAGATCCCATGTTCGAACTCGGCGGAGGCGTAATAGGTGTCCGCAACGCTGTTGTCCTTGTCATTCGCATCATCCAGCGCCTCACGGCCTTCACCCGGAGCAATCGCCGCAGTCACCGTTACCAGATCGCCCAGCTTGGGCGTGCTGTACTGGATCATGTTGTTGGCGCGCGTCTCGCCGACCATCAGGTTGGTGAAGTCGCCGATGGATTCGTCGTTGAACTGATCGGCCTTGGCGCCGGTTTCCTTCACCGGGGTATCGAATTTACCGACCTTGGCGGTACCAAAGTCACCTTTCAGACCCACGAAGATGTTGCGCTCGGAAAATTCATCGCTCTCGCTACCGTCGGGATTGATGCCGTACTCGAGCTGATAAATCACCGACATGTCCGCCAGTCCGATATCCTGGCTGCCCTTGAAGCCCAGACGCGAGGAATTGTTCTGGTCCTGCACGCGCCAGGTGGTGCTCGTTTCCTTGGAATCCAGACCGATCTCGTCCTTCTGCCCGTCCAGCCCCACATTGAATCGACCATAGATCTTCGCATCGGCCAGCGCCGCGCCCGGTAGCGCCACAAGGCTTCCAACAGCCACCACAAGCAGGTTCTTCTTCACTGAAAACTCTCCCTATCAAAGCGTCTTGAGTCACATGGTTTTTCACGACCCGGCCATCTCGATGGCTGCCGGATCGGTTCGCGGTCCGCACATAAAACCCAAGATCACCCGCAGCGCGCGGCCGACTTGGAGAACACGGTCGGCCGACAGTATCGGGAGATGTGATGAATATCTCTTTGCAGAAAGATGACAGATCGATGACAAAAAGGAACCAATGATTTCCGGCAGGGTCATGAAATGGTTATGCACTGGCCAGTCCGTTGCCTGACCAAGGCCTAATTCGGCTGTTCACCGACCCAACGCAGGAAAGCCCTGCGTTCCTCGGGACCGGCTTGCTTCCACCAGGCCTGCATCAACACAAGCCAGTCATCACGGCGCACCGGCGTTGCTGCTTCAGTAGTGCCCGCAAGAGGTGCAACCACGCCCGCCCGGGGCGTCGCAACAGTTGCCGCCGGTGGCGTATCGGAGACCCCCAAAGGGGCCACCACCTGACTATCACCGGCCTGCCCACTGCCGTTGTCCGGCAGCAATTCGCTGCTGCCACTCACCTGTGCGATCACCCCGGTGGGGAAGCGAACGCCACTGGGTTTGGAGGGTGTGCGGGTACCGCTGGTCTCGTCAATCAGCGTTCCGCTGAACGCCGCAGCCAGTCGCTGCGCGTCCTGATAGTGGACGGGGTGCTGATAATCGATGCGATAGCGCCTGCCTGCCTGGGCATCCAGCACAAACAAGGCGGGATCGGAGCGCAGGACGTCATGCTGATCGCCAAAATTCCAGATCTCACGGTAGTAGGCCAACACCTCATAGCGCCCAGGGGCGAGCTCCAGTACCTTGTCCCCGCGGGTCCACAGACCACTGGCGCCCTTGACCTCCACGCCGTTGAGACGGGCCACCTCGATCTGCTCGGGCAGGGTCAGCGTGGCAACCTGGGCCACCGATTGCTTGGTGCCGTCATACAGACGGAGTTTTGGGTTGGCGCAGGCAGCCAACATGAGCAGCGCAAAGGCAATCATGAACTTGGGGAGGTGTTGCAACACCGAAAAACCCTCCAATCGATGAACTCAGGGAATGACGCCGCCGGAGCCCATCGCTCTGGCGCAGAATAAGGCGAGATGTGCGCTGGGTGCGTTGGCGCCGCGGGCAAAACCGCATTTGGACGCCCGTATGGCGTCTCAACACGGCCGATGCACGACCCACAAGCCGCTGGCCGGGGCTCAGCATGCGCCGCAATGATGACAGTTTGGTGACGCTTCCTTCAGGAAACTTGCCCTTGGCGCGTCCAGGCCGTTGCAAGACAAGTCCAGCGTGTGTGCCCCGTCGAATCAAAAGGCGGCTGATCGTCAGCCGCAGTTGCTCAAGGCGCTGCCTGCCAGCACCCGATCCCGCGGAAAGCGACAGAGGAATCGACTGCCCATCCCGAGCCGGCTCTCGATGCTCAACTGGGCGTCGTGGCGCTGCAGGGCATGCTTGACAATGGCCAGCCCCAGGCCAGTCCCGCCCTGCTCACGGCCCCGCCCACCATCAACCCGGTAAAACCGTTCGGTGAGGCGCGGCAAATGCTCCGGGGCAATCCCGATTCCGGTATCCGTCACCGCAATCTGTAATTCCTCCCCAACGAAACCCGCCTCCAGATGCACGGTGCCACCCGGGGGGGTGTACTTGACGGCGTTGGAGAGCAAATTATCGAATACGCTGCGCAGCTCGCCTTCCACGCCCCGCAACACCAAGGGATCAACAATCTCCGCTTGAATGGTGACCTTCTCCCCAGCCAGCCGCCGGGCTTCGGCGCAACAGCGGCGCAACAACAGCGTCAAGTCCACCGGTCGCATCAGCACCGCACGCGGCGATTCATCCAGACGGGACAACAGCAACAGATCCGCCAGCAGTTGCTCCATGCGTCCGGTCTGCTCACGCATTGCCGCCAAGGGCACCACCCACGGCGCCAGATCTCCTTCTCCTTCAGCCTCATCCAGCAGGGTTTCCACATAACCACTCAAGACTGTCAGCGGCGTGCGCAGTTCATGGGAGGCATTGGCCACAAAATCCTTGCGCACCTGATCGAGCCGACGCTCGCGGGTCACATCCCGGATCACCAACAAGCGTTGATCTTCGCCATAAGGGACAATCTGCAGTGAAAGCATTCGCTCCGGATCGTGGGCAGCGATGATTTCGACCGCCTCGTCATAATTCCCACTATCGAGATAACGAATGAAAGCCGGTGTCCGGATCAGGTTCGCCACCCACTGGCCATTGTCCTGGGGCGCACGCAGCCCGAGCAGGCGCTGGGCAGATTGATTGAACCAGACGATGCGGGAATCGGCGGACAGCACCACCGTGCCATCCGGCAGTGCCGCGGTCGACCGGAGAAACTGCTTGAGGATGAATGACAGGCGGCGCTTGCGCTTCTGGCTGCGGCGCTTGATGCGCAGCACCTGGGCCGCGACTTCCGCCCAGATATCCAGGCGGCTGTCGTCCAGCCGCTTGCCCCGCCCGGCCAGCCACAATTCCAGGCGACGCAATTGCCACAGGTGCCAGGCCAGATAAGCGGCAAGCCCGGCGCACAGTCCCCATGCCGGCTCTCCCGCCAGAGCGGCCATGCCGCCGGCCACGGCCAATAGCAATGCCAATCGCCAGAATTCACGGCTCCAAGGCGACATGACTCAGCCTTGGGCAGAGAATCGGTATCCCGCTCCCCGCACGGTCTGGACCAGATGAGCCACGCCATGATTCTCCAGCGCCTTGCGCAGCCGCCGGATATGCACGTCCACCGTGCGCTCTTCCACATAGACACTGGGCCCCCACACCCGGTCCAGCAACTGGCTGCGGCTATAGACCCGCTCGGGGTGCCCCATGAAAAAATGCAGCAGGCGAAATTCAGTCGGTCCCAGGCTTACACCCTCCTCACCGATGGCCACGCGGTGACCGGTCACATCCAGCCGCATGCCGGCCGCCTCCAGCACCTCCTCGTTGGGGGTGTTGATGCTGCGGCGCAGCACGGCATGGATGCGGGCAATGAGCTCCCGGGGCGAAAATGGTTTGGTCACATAGTCGTCCGCGCCGACATTGAGACCGCGAATCTTGTCCTCTTCCTCGGTGCGCGCAGTCAGCATGATGATGGGGATTTCCCGCGTCAGGCTGTCCTTGCGCAGGGTGCGGGCCAGTTCCAGCCCGGAGATGCCGGGGAGCATCCAGTCCAGCAGGATCACCTGGGGACGCCCATCCGCCACCTGGGCGCGGGCTTCGGTTGCATCCCCCGCTTCAAGTACCGTGAAGCCCTCCCGCGACAGCGAAAAGGCGACCATCTGACGCACGGCCTTTTCATCGTCCACGATCAGAACGGTTTTGTTTTCCATGGAATTCCCATCCGCTGCATTCGAGAAGCGACCGTATTACATCAATGCGACATGACACTTCAGTGACATCACCCGTCGCGCCGCGCCGGCCCACCCCTCTGCCCGCGCCAAGGCTTTGTTACAATAGCAGCTTTAGATCCGGCGTCGGGATGACCCGGCTGCTGCCCGGCCAGGGAACGGCCTCTTTCAGCGTCCCCCGGCCGAGGCAAGACCCATGCGTTTTCCTGCAACAAGCTCTGTCCTGCCCCGCCCTGACACATCGCGCTGGTTTGGACTGCTCGCCCTTCCACCGCTGTTTGCCGCACTTGCCCTGGTCTGGATGAGCTTCAGCGAGAGCCTGCTGCGCATTGCGGCGCCTGATCCAGGCGTGTTGCCCATGCTGCGCATGCTCAACAACTTACTGTTCATCCTGCTGACCACGGCTTTCTGGACCTTTTGGCTGGTGCGTCAGGCAAGTGCCCATCGCCGCCGTGAAACCCTCTGGCGGACCCTGCTCGAACAGGCCCCGATTCCCCTGGTCCTAGCCCGCAAAGGCAAGGTCGTGGCCTGCAACCCGGCCTTTTCAAGCCTCCTGGGTCACACCGACCCGCATGCCCTCCTCGATTATCCCTTGCTGTCCCGCATCCCCACCGAGGAACAGGTAGCACTGTTACACCAGTTAAAAGGCGTGGATCCTCGCCATCCGCATACCCTGCGGCTGGAAACCCGGATTCAGAATGCCCAGAACGAAGCCACCCTCATGGTTGCCCATGTGCGCCGCTGCCTGATCGGCCGATCGGTGTACGAACTGGTGTGCTGCTATCCCAAGAAGGCGGTGGAAAGCATTCCGACACTGGGAGCGGAATTGGGCTTGCAGCTGCTGGAATGTCTGCCGCGTGCGCTTTGGCTATGGACCCCCCAAGGTCTGTGTCTGTGGCGCAACCAGGCCGCGTGCCAGGAAAACCAGGCAGGAATTCAACATCTGGCGCGCCGCTATGGCGCTTTTCAGGAAGGTCGGCCCATCGGACCACAGGCACAACTGGAATTGGTGCGACCGGCTCTAGAAGCCGAAGGCTCCATCTGTGTCCCGCTGCCCCGGCCCACCGGACTGGGGGAGTCGGCTGCCAATCTGTGCGTGCTGTCGCTTCGCGACGGCGCGGATCAAGTCCAGGCTGTGGCCGCCTTGCTGGAACCCGGCGCGCAGGCAGACCTGGGCACGTCGGCTATCCCGTTGCTGCGCAGCCTGCAGCGGATCCAGCAACGCTTGCGGGAAAATCCCACGCCGGAAATAGGCGCCCGGAGGGTCCTGGAAGCGCTTCAGTTGCACTTGGCGCCCGCAGGCTGGGTGGGCTTGCTGCACGCCGATCTCCAGGCGCGTGAGGCAACGCTCTGGAGCCTTTCCAGTGCCGGCGAGCTCAACCAGTGCCAAAGTCATCTGCCCGCAGATCTCTCCACCGAATGCGGCCCGCCGGGCTGGTCGGATCTCGCCAGCATCAAAGGACTCGAAGCCCTGCCTCCCTTCCTCGCCCGATTCGAACAGGCCGGCATCGATCGCTTCGAGCGCATCCTGCCGGTCGCGCCGGAGCAGGGTCGCCGCCAAGTGCTGATGCTGTCGCGCCGCTTACCCGCCGACGCGGAACTCCTGCGCCTGTGGGTCCAGCTGGTGCTGGATGCATGGAACCAGTGCCCACAAGGCGCGCAGGCGTTCTCTTGAGTCCACCGGACCTGCTGACCCGCTAAAACCGCAAACATCCGCACCAGCCGGACCCGCCCAAATCACGCATGGGCGAGCATTTTCCCCACCACCTCGACCATGTCAGGCGGCAGATTAGAATGCTCGGAGAGACGCTCGAGCTGCGCGCGCATCAAGTCGCCATAGGGCGCCACCAACTCGCGCCAGCCCGCAAACACACCACTGAGGCGGGCAGCCAACTGAGGATTCAAGGGCACCAGGGTCGCGATGCGATCACCCACCCACGCATAGCCACTGCCATCAGGGGCATGGAAATGCAGCGGGTTGCCGCGGGCAAAAGCGCCCACCACGGCGCGGACCTTGTTGGGTTGGCTCAGCCGGAAGGCGGGATGCTTCATGAGCGCTTCCAGCCGCTCCAGAATCGCCCCCTGCCGGGCCTGGGCCTGAATGCGGAACCACTTGTCCAGCACCAGATCATCCGCTGCGTGGGCGTCGTGGAACACCTTGAGCGCCTTCTCGGCTGCATCGCCACCCTGGTCGGCCAGCAAGGCCAACGCGGCCAGCCGCTCGGTCATCGTGGCAGCCTGTTGGAATTGCTGCACACAGCTTGCGCGGTGGCGATCCGCCATGCCATCGGCCATCAGGAAGCCCAGGCAGCGATTGCGCAGGGCACGGGCCGCGGGGTCGTCCCGCCCCGCCAAAGCCGTATGACGCGCCAGCCACTCGGCCTCCAGCGCCTGCGCCAACTGGCTGCGCAGGCGCTGGCGCAGCGCTTCCAGTCGACAGGGATCAGTTGGGGCGAAGGCTTCCAGCAGCGTCTCATAAGCCGGCAGCGCGAGCAGTTCCGCCGCCAGCGCCGGGTCAAGATCGGGATCGGTGAGCACACGGGCAAACCCCGCAATCGCCTCGGGTGACAGCGCTGCCTCGGCGACCCCATCCAAGGCCCCCCGCACGGCATTGACCCACACCTGCTGGGCCGCCTGCCAGCGCACCATGGGATCGCTGTCATGGCGCAACAACAGCAAGCGATCGGACAGACTCAAATCATCATCCAGTTGTACGGGAGCGGAAAACCCTCGCAGCAGGGAAGGCACCGGACGCTCAGCCAGATCCTGGAAAGAAAAGCGAGCGGATGCCCCGTGCAGCAGCAACACCCGCTCCGTGGCCGTTGTCGATTCCTCTTCTGCCAAGCGCAGCGGCAGCGCCCGGCCGGCGTGATCCAGCAGGGCCAGACGCACCGGAATCGGCAACGGCGCCTTGGTGGCTTCGCCCGGCGTGGGTGGCGTGTGCTGGCTCAGCTCCAGTTCATAAACCTGGCGCGCCGGATCATGAATGCCACGGGCGGTCAGGCGGGGGGTGCCGGCCTGCCGGTACCAGGCGAGAAACGCGCTCAAATCCTGCCCACTGCCGTCGCTCAAGACAGTGACGAAATCCTCCACCGTGACCGCCTGCCCGTCGTGGCGCTCGAAATACAGGTCGGTGCCCCGGCGAAAACCGTCCTTGCCCAGGGTATTGGCCATCATCCGCACCACCTCGGCGCCCTTCTCGTACACCGTTGCGGTATAGAAGTTATTGATTTCAAGGTAGCTCTCGGGGCGCACCGGATGGGCCAGCGGACCGGCGTCCTCACGGAACTGCACGGCCTTGAGCTGGGCGACGTCGTGGATGCGTTGCACCGCGCCGCCGGGTTGATCGGCGGAAAAAGACTGATCCCGAAACACCGTCAGACCTTCCTTCAGGCTGAGCTGGAACCAGTCGCGGCAGGTGATGCGGTTGCCGGTCCAGTTGTGGAAATACTCATGCGCCACCACTGCGGCGATATGCTGGTAATCCTCGTCGGTGGCGGTATCGGGCCGGGCCAGCACGAACTGGCTGTTGAAGATGTTGAGCCCCTTGTTTTCCATGGCGCCCATGTTGAAATCGGACACCGCCACGATCATGTACTGGTCCAGATCGTATTCCCGGCCGTAGTTTTCCTCGTCCCAGCGCATGGCCGCCTTGAGCGAGGCCAGCGCATGGGCGCAACGATCTTCCAGGCCATGGGCGACATAACAGGCAAGCCGCACCGCCCGCCCCGAGGCCGTGTGGAAATGATCCTCGACACGGGCCAGATCGGCAGCCACGATGGCGAACAGGTAGGACGGTTTTGGGTAGGGATCGACCCAATGCGCCCAGTGCCGCTCGCCCTCGATCCCCGAGGCCACCAGATTGCCATTGGACAACAGCACCGGGAAACGCTGCCGATCGGCGTTCAGGATCACCTCGAAAGGCGCCAGCACATCGGGCCGGTCGAGGTAGGGCGTAATGCGGCGAAAGCCTTCCGCCTCGCATTGGGTGAAATAGCCGCCGCCGCAAGGAAAAAGCCCTTCCAGACGGGTGTTGCGTTCAGGATCCAGGCGCACCCGTGTCCTGAGCGTGGTGACCGGCCAAGGAATCTCAAGATGGACGCCGTCGTAGCGATAGGCGTCAGGCGCCAACACCCGGCCATCGACCGCAACCTCCAGAAGCTCCAGATCCTCGGCATCCAGCGCCAGATAAGGCCCTGGCGTGCCGCTCGGACGGGCCGCCAGGGTCAATTCCCCGATCACCTCGACCTGTTCGGCGAATGTGATCGTCAGGCGAACGGCGCGAATCTCCACCGCGGGTGGGGTGTAGTCCGAAAGTCGCTTGGGGGTCTGCATGTCTGGATTTCCTCATCGCCATGGAATGGTTTGCCTAACAGCACGGCGCCCGCGGATTGGGCCGGCGGGTCGCCGGGCCAGAGGAGACCCCTGACTCCACGCCCTGGATCGGAGGACGCTCAGGTCGCGCGGGCGGCGGGTGGTTCGGCTGGCACCCAGATGCCAATCTCGACCGCCCGCTCCGGGGGGATCTTGTAGAAATCGATGGCGCGCATGCTGTTGCGGAACATGAACGCGTAGATCCGCTCCCGGAAGCGCAGGAACCACGGGATGTTCCGGTTGATGACGAGCGTCTCGCGGCCGATGAAAAAAGTGGTCTCGGCCAAATCGATGACCAGCCCGGCCCGCCGCGCCTGCGCCAAGGCAGCCGGCAGATCGGGGCTCTGCATGAAACCATAGTGGATCAGCAGCCGATCGAAGCCATGCCCCAGAGGCGTCCATTCGACACGCTGCCCGGGCGGGACCCGCGGGGACTCCTCGATCAGTACCGTAAGCAAAATCACGCGTTCATGCAGGGCATGGGTATGACGCAGCAGGTACTGGAGCGAAGGCGGTGCGCCCAGCCGCGGCGCGGTGAGGAAAATCGCCGTGCCCGGCAGGCGCACCGGCGCATGATGATCCAGTCGATCAAACAGGCTTTCCAACGGCTCGGATTCGGCGCGCAGGCGGGTGATGAGATTGCGGCGTCCCTGGTCCCAGGTCCGCATGACGAAGAAAAGCGCCCCACCCGCAGCAAGGGTCACCCAGCCGCCTTCGTGCAGCTTGTGCAGATTGGCTAGAAGAAACGGCAATTCCACCAGAAACATGGCCCCGACGAGCAGGCCCGAAACCAGACCCGACCACAGCCACACCCGCCGCATGGTGAAATACAGCAAGCTGGAGGTGATCAGCATGGTGATGGTGATGGCCACCCCATAAGCGGCGGCCAGATTTCCCGAAGTGCGAAATGCCAGCACCAGCGCCATGCATGCCAGCATCAATGCGAAATTGACCGAGGGCGCGTAGATCTGGCCTATTTCCGCGGACGAGGTCTGGACGATGCGCATGCGCGGCATGACCCCCAACTGGATCGACTGGCGCACCAGGGAAAACACCCCCGAGATCAGGGCCTGCGAAGCGATCACCGTGGCCACGGTCGCCAGGGCCACCAGGGGATACAGGGCCCAGCGGGGCGCCAAGGCATAAAATGGGTTGGCGATGGCGGCGGGATCGGCCAGCACCAGCGCCCCCTGGCCCAGATAATTCAATACCAAGGCTGGCAACACCAAGGCAAACCAGGCCTGGCGGATGGGCTTGCGGCCGAAATGCCCGAGATCGGCATAGAGCGCCTCGGCGCCGGTCACCACCAGGAACACGCCCCCCAGCACCAGCAATCCGGCCTTGCCTTCGGTCAGCAAAAAGCTCAGCGCGTACCAGGGATTCAAGGCGATCAACACCCCCGGATTGTGGCTGATGCCAATGAGGCCAAGCACTGCCAGGGTCGTGAACCACAGCACCATCACCGGCCCGAACATCGTCCCCACCCGGGCCGTTCCAAAGCGTTGCACCGAAAACAGCAATGCCAGGATCACCAGCGTGATCGGGACCACATAAGGCTCGGCGCCGGGGGCGGCGATCTGGATCCCTTCCACGGCACTGAGCACCGAAATGGCCGGGGTAATCATGCCGTCGCAGTAAAGCAGCGCCGCACCGAAAATCCCCAGGCCCATCAGCCAGGCCGCCGTGCGCCCCTGCCCCAGGGTACGCCAGGGATTCAGCAGCGCCAGCAAGGCCAGGATGCCACCCTCTCCCCGGTTGTCCGCCCGCAACACCAGGATCTGGTATTTGAGCGACACGATCAGGATCAGCGCCCAGAAAATCAGCGACAACACCCCCAGCACATGAGGCGCGGTCAAGGCCACTCCCAGATGCGGAGAGAAACATTCCCGCAGCGCATAGAGCGGGCTGGTCCCAATGTCGCCATAGACCACGCCCAGCGCGCCCAGCGGTGCCAGTGCGTGAGGCTTGGACAGGGCGGCGGGCAAAGCGGGTAGCGTCGGCAGATGGGGCGTCTTCATGGACAAATCCAACAGGGGGGCAGGGCATTCGAGGTGGGTCGTCAACATGACGGGGGCTATGATAGGCGCCATCCGATCGCAAGGGGAGAGGCACGGGAATCCGTCATCGATCCGACCCGCGAAGCCCCTCATAATACGCGGGACGAGTTCGGCCAAGGTGGCGCGACGACAACGGCAGAGCGGGAGAGCAAGGTGATGGCAGCAGGCATGTGGCTATTGGGTGGGCTGGGCGTGGCCTTCGCCGCACTGGCGCTGCACGATGTCTTTCAGCGCCGGCACGCCATTCTGCGCATCTACCCCCTGATCGGCCATTTCCGCTATCTGCTTGAAGGCTTCGGACCCGAACTGCGTCAATACATCGTCACCAGCAACGAGGAAGAGCGCCCCTTCAGCCGCAACCAGCGCCGCTGGGTCTATGCCACCGCCAAGCGCGAGAACAACCAGTTTGCCTTCGGCACCGA
>JBATEM010000152.1:0-1679 GCA_049664005.1 Candidatus Macondimonas sp. | reverse complement strand
TGTTCGTGGATTCGGTGCGCTCGCCGGAGAAGAAGGCCGTCATTGCGCTGGTGCAGGAAGACCAGTTGGAGCAGATTCTCCAGCGGGACATCCGCATGGACTACGGACTGGTGTCGGTGGCCGACCTGGAACAGGAATTGCGCACCGGCGGCGTGCCGCTGGTGATGATCAGCTCCTACCGGCTCTATGCCGAGAAGTTTCCCCACTGGGTGGTGGTGACCGGTTTTGACGACCATTTTCTCTATGTGCATGACCCTTATGTGGATTACACGGCCGGCAAGACGCCGACCGATTGCGTGAACCTGCCGATCCTGAAGGCGGAATTCACGGGCATGGCGCGCTATGGCAAAAGTGGCCAGCGCGCTGTCATCATCTTGCGTCGCCGCGCCCCGGCCGCCTCTGAGCTTGCCCTCCGCCCATGAGCAAACACCTGATCCTCGTCGATCGCCTCGCGGACTGGCCTGCCGACCTGCCGGCACTGCCGGTGATGAGCGCCAAGGACTACATCGACGCCGACGACCCGCCAGGTCTCGCCGCTGATCGCGAACTGCGCATCCTCAACCTGTGCCGGAACTACCGCTACGGCAGCATCAGTTACTACTGCCTGCTGCTGGCCGAGGCGCGGGGACAGCGCATCCTGCCCAGCGTCAGCACGGCGCTGGATCTGTCGCGCAAGACCATCTACGAACCCCTGACCGAGGATCTGGACGAGGATTTGCAGAAATACCTGCGCGGCCAGGACGGCCACGATATCCGCCTATGGATCTTCCTGGGCCGCGCCTCCCAGCCGGCGTTCCAGGATTTGGCGGACGATCTGTTCGAACGCCTGCCCTGTCCCTTGCTGGCCGTGGATCTGCACCAGAACCATCGCTGGCAGATCCATCGCGTGCGTCCCATGGCGCTGGCCGACCTGGATGCGGATCAGCGCCGCCTGTTTGCCGAAGCGATGGAGCAGTATCTGGCCGGGGCCTGGCAAAGTCCGCGCCGACGTTCCACGGGCCGTTACGACCTCGCCATCCTGCATGACCCCAGCGAGGCCATGCCGCCCTCCAATCCCAAGGCGCTCAAATCCTTCATCCGCGCCGGCAAGCGCCTGGGACTGGATGTCGAACTCATCACGCGCAAGGATTACGGGCGCCTGGCCGAGTACGACGCCCTGTTCATCCGCGAAACCACCGCCATCAACCACCACACCTTCCGCTTCGCCAAACGTGCCGAGGCCGAGGGACTGGTGGTGATCGACGATCCCACATCCATCCTGCGCTGCACCAACAAGGTTTACCTGGCCGAATTGCTGCGCACCCATCAGGTGAAGACGCCCGCCACCCAGATCCTGCGGCGCGAGCGCAACATCGCACTGGAGCCGCCGCTGGATTATCCGGTGGTGCTGAAAATCCCCGACGGCGCGTTCTCGGTCGGCGTGAGCAAGGTGCGCGACGCCTGTGAACTCAAGGCCGTGGCCGAGCAGATGTTCCAGAAATCCGACCTGATCCTGGCGCAGGAATACCTCTACACCGAATATGACTGGCGCATTGGCATCCTCAACCGCCAGCCGTTCTATGCCTGCCAATACTTCATGAGCAAGGATCACTGGCAGATCTACGATCACAAGGTCGGGGGCGGCATGGCCGCCGGAAACTCCCGCACCCTGCCGCTGGAACGCGTGCCGGCCGTGGTCC
>JBATEM010000151.1:0-9297 GCA_049664005.1 Candidatus Macondimonas sp. | reverse complement strand
TTGATTGTTCATATTCTTTTGGCGATTGCGCTTATCGTGCTGGCCCTGTTGCAGCACGGCAAGGGGGCTGATGCAGGCGCCGCATTTGGATCTGGCGCCTCCAATACCATGTTCGGCGCGCGGGGATCAGCCAACTTCCTGAGCCGCTCCACGGCGGTTGTCGCGACACTCTTTTTTGTCACCAGCCTGACCTTGGGGTATTTCTTTGCACGCCCCGAAAAGCCGCAGAGCGTGATGGACCGGGTGGGAGCTCCTGCTGCTGTTGCCCCCGAGGTCACGGATCTGCCGCCCAGCGTTACGCCTTCATCTCCAGAAGGCGCAGGCAGCAAGGAACAAGAATCCGATCTTCCTGCGCCTCCCAAGGCTGGGAAATAGGGCGGTCCACGTATACAATGGGCGCCCACTGGGCAGCCGGTGAAACAGCGGGTCTTTTCCCGATTGCCCAAAACACAGGCCGATGTGGTGGAATTGGTAGACACGCCATCTTGAGGGGGTGGTGACGCAAGTCGTGTCGGTTCGAGTCCGACCATCGGCACCAAAAATCCAGGACTCATCCGAGCGGCATGTCCGAATCCGGATTCGCCGAACCGAAAGGGAGCGGGAATCACCGTGCTGGAAAACTACTTTCCCATTCTCATTTTCTTTGCGCTGGCCACCGTGATCGGGATCGTTCCCCTGGCGGCGGGATTCGTTCTTGGGCCGCGCCGCCCGGACGCCGAGAAACTCTCCCCCTATGAGTGCGGGTTCGAGGCCTTCGAGGATGCCCGCATCAAATTCGATGTGCGTTATTACCTGGTTGCCATCCTGTTCATTGTGTTTGATCTGGAAGTGGCCTTCCTGTTTCCCTGGGCAATCGCCTTGCGAGAAATTGGCCTGTTTGGTTTGCTCGCCATGGCGGTCTTCCTGGGTATCCTGGTGGTGGGTTTCATCTACGAATGGAAAAAGGGGGCGCTGGAATGGGAATAGAAGGCGTTCTCGAAAAGGGCTTTGTCACCACGACGGCGGACAAGCTCATCAACTGGGCGCGCACCGGTTCGTTGTGGCCCATGACCTTTGGTCTGGCCTGCTGCGCGGTCGAAATGATGCATGTGGGTGCCGCGCGCTATGACCTGGATCGTTTCGGCATCATGTTTCGGCCGAGTCCGCGTCAGTCGGATGTCATGATCGTGGCCGGCACCCTGTGCAACAAGATGGCTCCGGCGCTGCGCAAGGTCTATGACCAGATGGCCGAGCCGCGTTGGGTGATTTCCATGGGGTCCTGTGCCAATGGGGGTGGGTACTACCACTATTCCTATTCGGTGGTGCGCGGTTGTGACCGTGTGGTTCCTGTGGATATCTATGTGCCGGGATGCCCGCCGACGGCGGAAGCGCTGCTGTATGGCATCTTGCAATTGCAGAACAAGATCCGCCGCACCAATACCATCGCGCGCTAGGAGGGTCAATGTCTCAGTCGATGGTCGATCTGGCCGCCGTATTGCGCCAGCGCTATCCGGATTATCCCGTCCGCCACGACAGTCGCACGGATGAGGTGACTCTGGAGGTTCCGGCCGACCAGATCCGGGCAGTTGCCGAGGCGCTCAAAACCGACCCTGGGCTGGGCTTTGCCCAACTGACCGACGTTTGTGGTGTCGACTATCTGGCGCATGGCGATGCGGAGTGGGTGACCCGCGAGGCAACGGCTCGAGGCTACAGTCGCGGCGTGAAGCGCTATGACGGCCGCAACGATCCGGACCAAGGATCGCCGCGCCGCTTTGCCACGGTCTACCATCTGCTGTCCCTGACTCGCAATCAACGCTTGCGGGTGCGGGTCTGGCTGGCTGATACGATGTTTCCGGTCATCGATTCAGTGCAGGATATCTGGCCAGCGGCGAACTGGTTCGAGCGCGAGGCGTTCGACCTTTACGGGATCCACTTCAGCGGCCACCCGGATCTGCGCCGCATCCTGACCGATTATGGCTTCATCGGTCATCCGTTCCGCAAGGATTTCCCGATTTCGGGCAATGTGGAAGTGCGCTATGACCCCGAGAAGGGTCGGGTGGTCTATGAGCCGGTGCAGATCCAGCCACGGGTGCTGGTACCCAAGGTAATTCGCGCTGCCGATTCGTCCGTGGCCGCCGGAGAGGAGAAATCCGCCGATGCCTGACATCCAGAACTACACGCTCAATTTCGGTCCGCAGCACCCCGCTGCCCACGGTGTGCTGCGCCTCGTGCTGGAGATGGATGGCGAGGTGATCCAGCGCGCCGATCCGCATGTGGGGCTGCTGCACCGGGCCACGGAAAAGCTCGCCGAGACCAAGCCGTTCAACCAGAGCATCGGCTACATGGACCGGCTCGATTATGTCTCCATGATGTGCAACGAGCATGGCTATGTGCTGGCCATTGAAAAGCTCTTGGGCATCACGCCGCCCTTGCGGGCCCAGTACATCCGCGTCATGTTCGATGAGATCACCCGCATTCTTAATCACTTGCTGTGGTTGGGTTCGCACGGCCTGGATATTGGCGCCATGACGGTTTTCCTCTATTGCTTCCGCGAGCGTGAGGCGCTCATGGATGTCTATGAGGCCGTCTCGGGTGCGCGCATGCACGCAACCTATTACCGTCCGGGTGGCGTGGCCCGCGATCTGCCGGACCGGATGCCGCAATACCAACCCAGCCCGGTGCGCGGCAAGTCATCCCTGGAGGCCCTCAACAAGGATCGCCAGGGCTCGTTGCTCGATTTCATCGCGAGCTTCACCGAGCGCTTCCCAGGGTGTGTGGATGAGTACGAGACCCTGCTCACCCACAATCGCATCTGGAAACAGCGTACCGTCGGAATCGGAACGGTCTCCCCGGAGCGCGCCATTGCACTCGGCTTTACTGGCCCCATGCTGCGCGGTTCGGGTGTGGCGTGGGACTTGCGCAAGAAACAACCCTATGAAGTGTATGACCGGCTGGATTTCGACATCCCGGTCGGCGTCGAAGGCGATTGCTACGATCGATACCTGGTCCGGGTGGAGGAAATGCGCCAATCCAACCGCATCATCCGCCAGTGCGTGGATTGGCTGCGCCACAATCCCGGCCCGGTGATGCTGGAAAACCACAAGATCACGCCGCCACGCCGCGAAGAGATGAAGGAGGACATGGAGTCCTTGATCCATCACTTCAAGCTTTTCACCGAGGGTTATTGCGTTCCCGAGGGGGAGGTCTATGCCGCGGTCGAGGCGCCCAAGGGAGAGTTTGGCTGCTATCTCATTTCCGATGGCGCCAACAAGCCCTATCGGCTGAAAATCCGTGCCCCCGGCTTCCCCCATCTGGCCGCCATGGATGAAATGGTCAAGGGGCACATGCTGGCAGACGTGGTGGCGGTGATCAGCACCATGGATATCGTGTTCGGGGAGATTGACCGGTGACAGCGGAAGGTGTCCAGCGTCCGGCGGCGCGTTTGTCCGCCCATGTTCGTGAAGAAATCGATCACTGGCTCATCCAGTATCCGCCGGAGCGCAAGCGTTCGGCAGTGCTCTATGCCCTGCACGCGGTGCAGCATGAGAACAACGGCTATCTGACACCGGAACTGATGGATGCCGTGGCGGATTATCTTGATCTGCCGGCCATGGCGGTCTACGAGGTGGCAAGCTTTTATTCCATGTTTGAGACCGGCCCGGTGGGGCGGCACAGCATTTCGGTCTGCACCAACATCAGCTGCATGCTGCGGGGCGGGGAGGAAATCCTGGCCCATCTGGAGCGCAAGCTGGGGATCAAATTGGGTGAAAGCACGTCCGATGGACGGATTTTTCTGAAGCCCGAGGAAGAATGTCTGGCGGCTTGTTGCGGCGCTCCGATGATGATGGTGGACCATGTCTACCATGAGCGCCTGACGCCCGATCAGGTCGATCGCATCATCGACACGCTGGAGTAAATCGATGGAACAAAATGCGGTCTGCTACGTAACGCGCCAGTTCGAGGAGCCCTGGACCTGGGAAACCTATCTCAAGGTCGGGGGCTATCAGGCCTGGCGGCGGATCCTTGACGAGCGTATTCCGCCCGAAACCGTGATCGAGGAGATCAAGGCGTCGGGTTTGCGCGGGCGCGGGGGCGCCGGCTTCCCGACGGGCCTCAAGTGGAGCTTCATGCCGCGCAATGTCACGGGCCAGAAGTATGTGGTCTGCAATTCGGATGAAAGCGAGCCGGGCACCTGCAAGGACCGCGACATCCTGCGCTTCAATCCCCATGCAGTGGTCGAGGGCATGGCCATCGCGGGTTATGCCATGGGCGCCACAGTGGGCTACAACTACCTGCGCGGCGAGTTCATGGATGAGCCTTTCAAGCGCTTTCGCCAGGCACTCAAGGAAGCCTATGAACAGGGGCTGCTAGGGCGCAACATCCTGGACAGCGGCGTGGACTTCGATCTGTACGCCCACCTGGGCGCCGGCGCCTATATCTGCGGCGAGGAGACGGCCCTGCTCGAATCACTGGAGGGCAAGAAAGGCATGCCGCGCTTCAAGCCCCCATTTCCCGCCACTTATGGGCTGTATGGCCGTCCCACCACCATCAACAACACCGAAACCTTTGCCTCCGTGCCGGTCATCCTGCGCCAGGGGCCGACCTGGTTCTCGGGCCTGGGGGTGGAAAAGGCAGGGGGCACCAAAATCTTTTCCGTCTCCGGCCATGTCAATCGGCCGGGGAATTTCGAGGTGCCCCTGGGGACGCCCTTTGCGAGCTTGCTGGAAATGGCGGGTGGTGTGCGTGATGGCCGCAAGCTCAAGGCGGTGATCCCCGGTGGATCATCCGTACCTGTGGTGCACGGGGCGGTCATGATGGACGTGAACATGGATTACGACTCGGTGGTGAAGGCCGGGTCCATGCTGGGTTCGGGTGCCATCATCGTGATGGATGACTCGACCTGCATGGTCAAGGTGCTGGAACGCATCTCGCGCTTCTATTTTTCCGAGTCCTGCGGTCAGTGCACCCCCTGCCGGGAAGGGACCGGATGGCTGCATCGGGTGGTGCGGCGCATCGAGCACGGCCTGGGACGCCCTGAGGACTTGGCCTTGCTGGATCAGGTGGCTTCCCGCATGGAAGGGCGGACCATCTGCGCCCTTGGGGATGCGGCAGCCATGCCGGTCCGAAGCTTCGTCAAGCAGTTCCGCGATGAATTCCAATATCACGTCGACCACAAGCGCTGCCTGGTCGGCGCGCCCGCACCGACGTTGGCAGTGGCCTGATGGAATTTCCGGCGACATACAGGGATTGGACAGACGCATTATGAGCACTGATGAGGTCACAATCGAAGTCGACGGCGTCCCTATCAAGGGGCGCAAGGGACAGATGCTGATCGAGCTGACCGATCAGGCGGGCGTCTATATCCCACGATTTTGCTACCACAAGAAGCTGTCCATTGCCGCCAACTGCCGCATGTGCCTGGTGGAGATGGAGCGCGCGCCCAAGCCGGTGCCGGCCTGCGCCACCCCGGTTGCCGATGGAATGAAGGTCTTCACCCGCTCTCCCAAAGCCCTGGATGCCCAGCAGGGCACCATGGAATTCCTGTTGATCAACCACCCGCTTGACTGTCCCATCTGCGATCAGGGCGGGGAGTGCGAACTCCAGGATCTGGCGCTGGGTTTCGGGGGCGATGCCTCACGCTACAGCGAACGCAAGCGCATTGTGGCCGATCCCAACCTGGGATCGCTGGTCTCCACCGACATGACCCGCTGTATCCACTGCACCCGTTGTGTGCGTTTCGGCGAAGAGATCGCCGGTGTGCAGGAGCTCGGCGCCACCGGGCGTGGCGAATTCATGGCGATCGGGACCTATGTCGAACACGCGCTGACTTCCGAAGTGGCTGGCAACGTCATCGATCTGTGCCCGGTGGGAGCACTCACGGCCAAGCCGTCGCGCTATACCGCGCGGCCCTGGGAACTGATTGAACGACCCACCCTCTCGCCCCATGACGGCTGGGGCACGCACTTGGCCGCTCATGTGCGCGGCGGCCGTGTGATGCGCGTGGTGCCACGCGAGGCGGAGGCCTTCAATGAGACCTGGATCGCCGATCGTGACCGCTTCAGCTACACCGCCATTCACGCGCCGGATCGACTGCAAGCGCCCATGGTTCGGGAAAACGATCGTTGGCGTAGCACGGACTGGCCAACTGCTCTCGCCGCCGCAGCCGAGGGACTGCGCCATGTTTCTCCCGATGCACTGGGTATCCTTGCGTCCCCTTCGGCGACGGTCGAGGAGTATTTCCTGCTGCGCCGTCTGGCCGAGCATCTGGGTTGCCTCAACCTGGATCATCGCTTGGGCGCAACCGATGTCGCTGTCCAGGACGGGGCAGGCCTGTTCCCTGATCTCGGGATGTCGATTTCCGCCTGGGAACGGGTGGACGCGGCACTGATCATCGGCAGCGACCTGCGCCGGGAGATTCCGCTGTTGCACCTGCGACTGCGCAAGGCAGGCCTGCGGGGCGCTCGGTTGAGTGTCATCAATCCGCTGGATGGAGATTTCCGCTTTCCGGTCCATGTCGGCCGGCTGGCCAAGGATCTGGCGGAAGAGCTGGCGGCGGTGGCCTTGGCGGTGTCCGAACTCAGCGGCAACGCGATCCCTGCGGCACTGGGCGCTGCCGTGCAGGGCGTTGAGCCGCAACAGGCCCATGTGCAAATCGCCGAGGATTTGATGCGCGGCGCGCAAACCGGCTTGCTCGTGGGTCAGCTGGCCCTGGATCAGGCGGGCGCCGGAACCCTGTTGGCACTGGCTGCCTTCGTGGCCGAGGCGACCGGCTCGGCGCTGGGCACGCTTCCGGTCGGGGGCAACACCGCAGGCGCCTGGTTATGTGGTATCGTCCCGCACCGCGGCATGGGTGGGGTAGCTTTGGCGGCTCCCGGGCGCTCGGCGAGCGAGATGCTGAGCGGCGCCTTGCAGGGGTTCCTGCTGCTGGGCGCCGAGCCGGAACGGGAAGCCGCCAATCCTGCGGCCGCCGTTGCAGCACTCTCTGGCGCAGCCTTTGGGGTGGCGCTGACGCCCTATCTGACGGAGACGCTCAAGGCCACGGCTCATGTGTTGCTGCCCATCGGGACTTTCAGTGAAACAGCCGGCAGTCTGATCAGTCGGGATGGCCAGTGGCTGTCCTTTGAAGGCTGCGCCGAGCCGATCGGCGAAGCTCGGCCGGGCTGGAAGGTATTGCGGGTCCTGGGTAACAGTCTGGGCGTCGGTGGATTCGATTATGCCGATTGCAGCGAGGTAACCGAGGCGGCGCGTCTGGCCATCGGTCCAGTGGAGGCGACTCCCGGACAGTGGCATCAACAGGGAAGCTGGGACCGGCCGATGCTGCCTGCGCTGCAACGTCTTGGTCCACTGGCTTTGTATGGGACAGATGCCCTGGTGCGTCGGGCGCCATCCTTGCAGGACTCCCCGGAAGGCATGCGGGCACGACAGTTGCGCATTCATCCGGCGGATGCCGCGCGTGCGGGGCTCAAGGCTGGTGAGCCCGTTCAGGTGAACCAGGCGGGAGCCCGCGTGGTGGCGTCCTGGACAGCGGACGCAACGCTGGCGCCGGGATGCGTCTGGTTCCCGGCGGGGCTGCTGGATCTGCCCGTGGGTGGGGCCCGGTTCGGCGCCCTGGAAATCATGCCGGCCGCGGCCAACTGAATCGTTTTCGACAAGCGAGTTCATCATGCTGGAACAGGCTGTTGCGATCTGGTCGCAGATCCCTGAAGCGTTGCGGACGAGTGTGTGGATCGTCCTCAAGATCATGGCGATTATTCTGCCGTTGCTGGGGGTTGTGGCGTACCTCACTTATGCCGAGCGCAAGGTGATCGGCTATATGCAGTCGCGCATCGGGCCAAGCCGTGTGGGCTACGCCGGCCTGTTGCAGCCGATTGCCGATGCCGCCAAGCTCGCCTTCAAGGAAATCATCATTCCGGCCAGGGCGAACAAGGCCTTGTTCGTGCTGGCTCCCGTCCTGTCTTTCCTGCCGGCTTTGGTGGCCTGGGCGGTGGTGCCGTTTGCCGATGGCATGTTGCTGGCTGATATCGATGCTGGATTGCTGTTTGTCCTGGCGCTGACGTCTTTCGGCGTTTACGGCATTATCCTGGCTGGCTGGGCGAGCAACTCCAAGTATGCCTTTCTCGGCGCCATGCGAGCAGCCGCCCAGATGGTGTCCTATGAACTTGCCATGGGATTTGCCTTGATTGGCGTGCTGATGGCGGCCAACAGCCTGAAACTGAACGAAATTGTTCTGGCGCAGCAGGGTGGTTTCTGGCACTGGTATTTCATCCCGCTGTTCCCGCTGTTCATGGTGTACTGGATCTCCGGAGTAGCCGAAACCAATCGTCTGCCTTTCGATGTGGTGGAAGGGGAATCGGAAATCGTGGCGGGTTTTCATGTGGAATATGGCGGCATGGGGTTTGCGCTGTTCTTCCTGGCGGAATACGCCAACATGACCCTGATTTCCACTCTCATCGCGACGCTGTTTCTAGGGGGCTGGCTTTCACCTTTCGAACATGTCCCGGTGTTGGAACAGATTCCGCTGCTGGGCCAGAACGGCTTTCATTGGTTGGCCCTGAAAGCCGCATTTTTCCTGTTTTGTTTTCTCTGGTTCCGGGCGACCTTCCCGCGCTACCGCTATGACCAGATCATGCGCTTGGGCTGGAAAGTATTCATTCCGGTAACCATCGTGTGGTTGGCTGTGGTGGGCGTGTTCGTCCACACCGGTTTTGGGCCCTGGTTCTGATGCTGGCAGGGGAAAAGACATGGCCGCAATGACGCGACAGATGGGTGATTTCTTCCGGACGTTCCTGCTCTGGGAATTGTTGGTGGGTTTGTCGGTGACGGCTCGCGAGCTGTTCACTCCCAAGATCACGGTGCTCTATCCGGAAGAAAAGACGCCGCAGAGTCCGCGCTTTCGGGGTTTGCATGCGCTGCGCCGCTACGCCAACGGAGAGGAACGCTGCATTGCCTGCAAACTCTGCGAGGCCGTTTGCCCGGCGCTGGCCATCACCATTGAATCGGAAATGCGTGCCGACGGCACGCGGCGCACGACGCGCTATGACATTGATTTGTTCAAATGTATTTATTGCGGTTTTTGCGAGGAAGCCTGTCCGGTGGACTCCATCGTCGAAACTCGCGTCTATGAATATCACTTCGAGCAGCGCGGCGAGAACATCATGACCAAGGACAAACTGCTCGCCATCGGGGACAAATACGAGGAATCGATCGCCCGTGACCGGGCGATGGACGCCCCGTATCGCTGATCCAAGAACTATCCAGCAAGGACCAGGCGGAGCCGAATCCGATGTTTCAACTTGTGTTGTTTTATGCGTTTTCAGC
>JBATEM010000150.1:0-11505 GCA_049664005.1 Candidatus Macondimonas sp. | reverse complement strand
CCCGAGCCGGGCCGGGCACCAAGATCGTCTGCCTGGGCAACATTGCGCAGATCGACACGCCCTACCTCACCGAAACCAGCTCCGGGCTGACCCATGTGGTGGACCGCTTCCGCAACTGGGCCCATGGGGGGCATATCACCCTGATGCGCGGCGAGCGCTCACGCCTCGCCGATCACGCCTCCGAGATTCTGTGATGTCGAATTGAGAGCGGATCGGCCGCGCCGTAACGGTCGGCCGATCCTGTTCAGGTGGAAGCAGACGATGGAAGCGTCAAAGGCGGCGGATCAGGAAGCGGTGCGTGCCCGCGCTCGCGTCATTGGACACCAATTGATGGCCGGCGTGTTCAAGCCAGGCGCGAATCTCGCGGGGCGCGTTGGGCGCATCGGTGGTCAACGCCAATATCTGACCCACCGGCAATCCATCCAGCGCCTGCTTTGCTCGCAACACATAGAAAGGCGCTTGCACCCCGGCCACATTGAGTTCCCGGATTTGCGTGCTCATGCTAGGGTGCCCTCCCGATTCATCGGCTTCCTGGAACACAGTATCGGCGCCGACGGTCCAATCTTGGGTGTTTGATCAAGACGCGGTCCTGAAACCGCACGAGGTTCCTTTGTTTCCGCGATTACCACTGCGCAACCCATTGATCGGATTTGCCTTTCTTTTTATGGCAGGCGTGCCGGCCTCAATGATGGCCGCCAACGATCTGCCCGACATGGGCAACAGCGTGGACGAGATCTTGTCGCCAAGCGACGAGGCACGGCTCGGACGCGAGGTCATGAACCAACTTCGCGCCATGAATGCCTTGCTGGATGACCCACTGGTCGATCGCTACCTGCAAGGGCTGGGTCAGCGCCTGGTCTCGCAAAGCACCGCGGCGACAGACCCCTTCCTGTTCTTCGCCGTGCGCGATGGTCGCATCAACGCCTTTGCCCTGCCGGGAGGCTATGTCGGCATCAACACAGGACTACTCGTCGTCACCCGCAATGAAAGCGAGCTCGCCGGGGTGCTGGCCCATGAGGTCTCCCATGTCTCGCAGCGCCACATCGCCCGGCGCATGGCGGACAGCCGCCAATCCAACATCATCACTGGCGCCGCCACCTTGGCGGCCATCCTGGCCGGAGCGGGCACCGGCAACCCGCAGATGGTCCAAGGCGCCATTTCGGCCGGCATGGCCGCGACGGTCCAGAACGCCATTTCCTTCACGCTACAAAACGAAAAGGAAGCCGATCGAGTGGGCATGCACCTGTTGGCCGGGGCCGGATTCGATCCCCGTGGCATGCCCAGTTTCTTTGAACAAATGGCCCAGCAGAGCCGTTTCTACGAAACCGCCTACAGCGACTTTCTGCGCACCCACCCCCTTGACACCGAGCGCATCAGCGAAGCCACCGAGCGGGCACGGATGGTGACACCACAGCGCCTGACGATTGCGCCATCGCATGCTTACCTCCTGATCCGGAGCCGCGTACGGGCCCTCACCGCCGATGATCTCATCGCCAGCCAGACTGCCTTTCGCACCGAAGTCAGTCGCAGCCAGGGTATCGATCAGGAAACCGCGCGCTATGGCCTGGCGCTGGCCTTGTTGCGCCAAGGACAAGCCAGCGCAGCGCAAGAGGAACTGGATACCCTGGTGAGCCAGACGCCGGACGTGCCGGAATACCTGCTGGCCCTGGCCGAAGCCCAGCAGGCCAATCGGCAAGCCGACGCCGCGCTGACCACTTATCGCAAGGGTCTGCGCTTGTTCCCCGGTGATACGGTGCTTTCGCTGGATTACGCCCGCGCCCTGTTGATCACGGGAGATGCCCAGGCCGCGCATAGGCAGTTGCTGGGGATTCCGCCCAGCCCGGAAATCACCAGCCGTCGGCTGCGGCTATTGGCCCAGGCGGCCGAGCAACTGGGGAAAAAAGGCGAATCCCATGTCCATCTGAGCGAATACCTGGCCTTCCAGGGACAAACCCGCGAAGCCATCATCCAGATGAACTATGCCCTCAAGGAAGCGGACCTGGAAGGCGACGATCGCGCCAATGCGGAGTGGCGGCGCAAGGCCTTGCTGGAGCAACTGCGCAAGGATCGCGATCGTTGACCAGTCCCTGACTCGCTGGCGATGTCACAGGTCCATGCGTCCATCGCCCGGCAGACCTCGGCGGCTCAAATTGCGCCGGTCACTCCCGGCTGGCCGGTGACCGTCGTGGCAATCATTGCCAGCCGTTCAGGCGGCGATCCCGCTGTGTCGCAGCAGCGCGTCAATGGTGGGTTCACGCCCGCGGAACGCCTTGAAAGACGCCGCCGCCGGCCGCGAACCCCCGACCTCCAGGATTTCACGCAGAAAACGCCGGCCCGTGGCCGGATCGAACAAGCCGGCTTCCTCGAAGGCTGCAAAGGCGTCGGCGGAAAGGACTTCCGCCCACTTGTAGCTGTAATAACCCGCCGCGTAACCGCCCGAGAAAATGTGCGAAAAGCTGTTGGGAAAACGATTCCAGGCCGGCGGATGGATCACCGCCACCTCGGCCCGCACCTGCTCCAGGATTTCCTGCACCCGAGCGCCGGCGGCGGGATCGAAATCGCGATGCAAGCGCAGATCAAACAGGGACAACTCGATCTGACGGACAAGCTGCAGCCCCGTCTGAAAATTACGCGCCCCCTTTAGGCGCTCGAACAGGCTTGCGGGGAGTTGCACACCGGTTTCCACATGACCACTGATGAGCTCGATAACTTCCTGCCGCCAGGCCCAGTTCTCCATGAACTGGCTGGGCAATTCCACCGCGTCCCATTCGACGCCGTGGATCCCGGAAACCGGCAGGTGGTCCACTTCCGTCAGCAAATGGTGCATCCCGTGGCCGAACTCATGGAACAGGGTCAGCACCTCGTCATGGGTCAACAGGGCGGGGCGCTCTCCCACCGGCGGGGTGAAATTGCCCACCACGAAGGCGGCCGGCAACTGCACCTGACTGCCAATCCGACGTCGGCTCACCGCATCCGCCATCCAGGCGCCGCCGCGCTTTTCGGGACGCGCGTAAAGGTCCACATAGACATGGCCGCGCAAATGGTCCTGGGCATCGTGCAGGGCGAACAAGCGCACTTGCGGATGCCAACGCTCCGCCGTGTCGATCGCCTCGAAGCGCACGCCGAACAGTTGCCCAATCAGCGTGAACAGGCCGTCGATCACCCGCGGCGCAGGAAAATAGGGGCGCAGTTCTTCCTGGGAAATGCGATGGCGGTCCTGGCGCAGCTTTTCGCTCCAATAGGCGATATCCCAGGGTTCAAGCTCCGCGCCGCCCCCCTGGCTGGCGGCAAAACGCGCCAGCTCCGTGCGATCGGCTTCCGCCACAGGGCGCGCCCGGCGTGCCAGATCAAGCAAAAAACCCTCTACGGTGGCGACATCGGGGGCCATCTTGGTAGCGAGAGACTCCTCGGCATAGTTGGCGAACCCCAGCAATTGCGCCGCTTCATGGCGCAGACCCAGGATCTTGTCCATCAGCGGCGCATTGTCCCAGCGACCGGCATGCGGTCCCTGATCGGAAGCCCGAGTGGCATGGGCGGTATACACCTCGCGACGCAGTTCCCGGTCATCGGCATAGGTCATCACCGCCATGTAGGCCGGTCCCTGCAGGGTGAGGAGATAGCCTTCCAGCCCTTGGTGAGAGGCGTTCTGGGCCAATTGTTCGAGGGCCGTTTCAGGCAGGCCCGCCAAAGGGGCTGCGTCCGGGAACTGGCGCGACCACGCATTGGTGGCATCCAGCAGGTTCTCGCTGAACTTGTTGGACGCCAGCGACAGCGCCTGCATCATGTCCTTGAAGCGCGCCTTTTGCGCGGCAGGCAAGGCCACTCCCGCCAGCCGGAAATCGCGCAAGGCATTGTCAAGCACCCGGCGCTGAACGGCGTCCAGTCCCAACGCGTCAGCCCGTTCGGCCAGCGACTGATAGGCCTGGTAGAGCGCTTCGTTCTGCCCCAGCTCGGTGGCATACTCGCTGAGCAGCGGCAAGCAGGCGTTGTAGGCCTCGCGCCAAGCCGGGCTATCGCTCACCGCGCTGAGATGACTCACCGGCGCGAATGCCCGTTCCAGAGCATCCTCTTGCTCCTCCAGCGGCTGCACCAGCGTCTCCCAGGTACATGGCGCGCCGGCGCTCAAGCGTTCCGCCAGCGCGCGACGATTGGCCTCGATCAGTTGCCGAACGGCCGGCTCGGCATGCTCGGGGCGAATGCGGGAAAAGGCAGGCAGACCGGAGAGATTCAGCAGCGGATTTTCATTCATGGAAAGAGGCATCCCGGGGTGGTTGTCAGGGTGATTCAATGCCCTTCACTCTAGCATCGGCCAGTGATGCCGCCCATCCCGCGCCGCAAACAGCGAGGGCCATCCCATGGCAGACATCGAAGGCTTTGATTTTGTCGTGTTGGGAGGCGGCAGCGGCGGGCTGGCCGCGGCCAAGCGCGCCGCCGATCTGGGTGCCCGTGCGGCATTGATCGAGCCAGCCGAACTGGGCGGCACCTGCGTCCACCGCGGCTGTGTGCCGAAGAAAATCCTGTGGAATGCGGTCGAAGTCGCCGATCACCTGCGCCATGCCGGCGAGTACGGCTGGGCCGTCGCGCCTTATGCTACCTTCGACTGGGCCGCGCTGACGGCCAAGCGCACGGCCTATCTTGCGCGGCTGGCCACCCTTTACGCCAACCAACTGGACAGCCGCGGCATCACTCACCTCCAGGCAGTCGGTCGCCTGGACGGTCCCGGCCGGGTGCGCGCCGGCGGACGACATCTGGCCGCGCCCCATGTGGTGATCGCCACCGGCGGAATGCCTTACCGGCCAAACGTCCCCGGCGCGGCGGTGGGCCTGACCTCGGATGATTTCTTCCGGCTGCCGGCACTCCCGCGCCGCGCCGCCGTGGTGGGCGCCGGCTACATCGCCGTGGAACTGGCCAGCGTGCTCGCAGGCCTTGGCAGCACCGTGAGCCTGCTGGTGCGGGGTGAGCGTCTGCTCAAGGCCTTTGATGCCCGCATGGGGGAACTGCTGGCAGAACGATTCACGGCACAAGGCATTGCCGTGCGGTTCGGCCATGCCCTGGCGCGAGTCGAGTCGCTCGACGACGGGCAGGTGGCGGCGGTGGATCCCAGCGGCGAACGTGAGATCTTTGATGCTTTGTTCTGGGCCACGGGGCGGATTCCCAACTTAACCGATGTGGGCCTGGAAACCGTGGGATTGGCGCCGGATGACCAAGGTGTTCTGCGGGTCGATGGGCAATCGCGCACGACCGTGCCGGGGATCTACGCCATCGGCGATGTCAGCGGCGAACCGGCCCTGACGCCCGTGGCCATCGCCGCAGGTCGGCGCCTGGCGGAACGCCTGTTCGGCGGCGCCACACCCCCGCCCATCGATCCCGATACAGTGCCCAGCGTGGTGTTCACCCATCCGCCGGTGGCCACCGTGGGCTTGAGTGAATCGCAGGCGCGGGCGCGCTTCGGCGATGCGGCGGTGCGGGTGTTCGAGAGCCGCTTCGTGCCGCTCTATCACGCCATGACCGCAGACAAACCCCGCACTGCCATCAAGCTGGTGACTGCCGGCCCCGAGGAACGGGTGGTCGGTCTGCACATGATCGGACCCGGCGTGGACGAGGCCTTGCAGGGTTTTGCCGTCGCCATCCGCATGGGCGCGACCAAGTCGGACCTGGATCTCACCCTCGCCATTCACCCGACCACGGCCGAGGAAGTGGTCACCCTGCGCTGAAGGAAACCCGCCATGTCCCTGCGTCCCTATCTCGATGCCCTGCCCCAGCTGGGCGAACGGGTCTATGTCGATCCAGCTGCCAGCGTCATTGGCCAGGTGACGCTCGCCGACGACGTGTCGATCTGGCCCGGCGCGGTGGTGCGGGGCGACGTCAACGTCATCCACATCGGCGCACGCAGCAACATCCAGGACGGCGCCGTCTGCCACGTCACGCACGATGGCCCCTATTCACCCGGCGGCGCAGCACTCACGATCGGCGCGGACGTGACCGTGGGACACCGGGCGGTCCTGCATGCCTGTACCATCGGGGCACGCTGCCTGATCGGCATGGGCGCACTGGTCCTCGACGGCGCGGTGCTCGAAGAGGAGGTCATGCTGGGCGCGGGCGCCTTGGTGGGCCCGGGCAAGTGGTTGGACAGCGGGTGGCTCTATGTCGGCAGTCCGGCCCGTCCCGCCCGCTTGCTGCGTGAAGCGGAGCGGGGGTTTCTGGCCTACTCCGCCGCCCACTATGTGCGCCTCAAGGATCGCTACCGCATCACGGAATAAACAGGATCGTCCCCGCGCCCAATAAACGTTCAGGGCACTATCAGGGACAGGATCCCTCTAAAGCCCTCCGAGCATCCTCGGTTCCTGGAGACCCTATTGATGAAAGTTGGCCGTTGCGTTTGTGGTAACACCTTGTTTTTCACAAATACGATTTGCTCTGCCTGCGGACGGTCTGTCGGTTTTTTGCCCGACAGCCTGCAGATGATCCCATTGGAAGCCATCGAGGGCGGCTACGCCGCTGCGCAGGATACCGAGGCGCATTACACCCTGTGTCAGAATCAGGTGGAACACGCCGTCTGCAATTGGCTCTTGCCAGCCACCGAGGCGCCCGGCTTATGCGTCTCGTGTCGGCTCAACCACACCATTCCTGATCTTTCAGTACCCCAGAATCTGGTGCATTGGGGCCAGATCGAACAAGCCAAGCGCCACGCACTTTATTCCCTTCTGCGCCTGGGTTTGCCGCTGATCAGCAAGCTGGACAATGAAGAACAGGGACTCGCCTTTGACTTTCTGGCCGACAAGGACCCGGACAGCGAATTCACCGAACCGCTCCCAGGCCATGAGCCTGTGTTGACGGGCCATGACAATGGTCTGATTACCCTGAATGTGGCGGAAGCCGACCCCGTCGCCCGCACCCGCAACCGCCTCCAAATGGGGGAAAACTACCGCACCTTGCTGGGCCATTTCCGCCATGAACTCGGCCACTACTATTGGGATCGCCTCATCGCAGGCACACCGCTGGAAGCGCCATTCCGTGAGTCTTTCGGTGACGAACGCGCCGATTATGGCGAGGCGTTAAGCCGCCATTACGAGCAAGGTCCTGTCGCCGACTGGCCCCAACATTTTGTCAGCGCCTATGCCAGTTCTCACCCATGGGAAGACTGGGCGGAGACCTGGGCGCACTTTCTGCACATGATGGATACCATGGAAACCGCTGCGGATTTCGGATTGATTGTCCGTCGCGTCCCCGGTGACACCGCACCGGATGCCAGCCTTCTTGCCATTGCGCCTGGGACGGATTTCGCCGCACTGATGGATCAATGGCTCAGTCTGAGCGTGTTGACCAATGCGCTCAACCGCAGCATGGGGCTGGAGGACGCCTATCCCTTTGTGCTGACTCCCACGGTCCGCGCCAAGCTGCAATTCGTCCATGACGCGGTAAACAGCCAGGTGGCTTGATCCAAGCTCTACTCGAAATACCAGGAGTGTTCGCATGCCGATCAATGATTTGTTCGAACCGATTCAACTGGGTGACCTGACACTGGCCAATCGTGTGGTCATGGCACCGCTTACCCGCAGCCGTGCCCAGCCCGACAACACGCCGTCCGAACTCGCCGCCCGCTACTACGCTCAGCGCGCCAGTGCGGGCCTGATCATCAGCGAAGCCACCGTCATCGCGCCGGAAGGCGTGGGCTATCCCAACGTGCCCGGACTGTACACCGACACCCACGTGCAGGCCTGGCAGCCCATCACAAGCGCCGTTCATGCCGCCGGCGGTCGCATCTTCGCCCAGCTCTGGCACGTGGGCCGCATTTCCCTGCCGGACTATCAACCGGGCGGCGCCCTGCCTGTGGCCCCTTCGGCCATACTTCCCAAAGGCAATGCCTTCACGTGGACGGGTCCCAAGCCCTTCGTCACTCCACGTGCCTTGGAGGCGAGCGAAATCCCGAACATCGTCGCCCAATACGCCGCAGCCGCTACGCGGGCCATCCAGGCCGGATTCGATGGGGTGGAAATCCACGGCGCCAACGGTTATCTGATCGACCAGTTCCTGCGCGATGGCAGCAACCGGCGTACCGACGCCTATGGTGGATCGGTCGAGAACCGGCTGCGTTTCCTGACCGAGGTGGTCGAGGCCGTGATCGCCGCCGTTCCCGCCCATCGAGTCGGGGTCCGCATCTCTCCAGCCAGCCCGGTCAACGACATGTCCGACAGCGATCCCCAAGGCCTGTTCGACGCTGTGGCCGACCGGCTGGCCAGTTACGGATTGGCCTATCTGCATGTGGTGGAATGGGCGCCGACCGAGGTGGCGCCGCCCGACTTCGATTTCCAATCGCTGCGGCGGCGCTTCGGTGGCCCCTATATCGCCAATGGCCAGTACGACCGCAAACGGGCGCTGAAGGCACGTGAAGATGACACGGCCGACTTGATCGCCTTCGGTCGTTTCTATATCGCCAATCCCGATCTGGTGACCCGGCTGGCCCAGGACGCTCCCCTCAATGCGCCCGATCCCGCCACCTTCTATGGGGGCGATGCCCACGGCTACACCGACTATCCCTTCCTGTCCGATCCCCACTGAGCTTCTGGGGACGGCGCCGTCCGCACCCCTGGCACCCGCCAGGGGTGCGCTTTGATGTGCGTCAATCAATGTCCAATCAACCCGCACAATCGCCTGAATTCCGCTCAGAATGAACCCCGTGAATCAGTATCCACACCGATTCCACCATGATCACTAGAGCTCAATCACAACAAGCAGCCGACGAGGGAAATGGGTTGGCCACGCGGCGCGTTCTGCGCTGGCGGGCCCTGACACTTCAGGAGAAATGCAATGACAACATCCATTCGTGAGGGCCATTTCTGGTCCTATGCCCGTTTCTACATTCTGCCCGCGCTGGGGGTGCTGGCCAGCGCGGCGCTCATCGTCGGCGGCGCCGCCCTGTGGCAGGTGACCCTGCTGTTCCTGGCAGTCTTTTTCGTGGGGGACCTGATCCTCGGCGATGATGACCGGGAATACGAATATGCTCATCCGCAAACCTTCTACGCCATGATGTATTCGGTGGTGCCGATCATCCTCGTGGCGTTCCTGCTGTTCTGCTGGGTGGTGCGCCAAGCTACGGCGCCGGGGGACTTCCTGGGGATTGCGGCCTTCATTCACGGCCTGACCGGCTATGACATGGTGGCCGCTCATGCGGATGACAACTGGCTGGATTACCTGGGCGCCACTGCGGCGCTGGCAGTGGCCACTGTCAATGGCGCCATCGTCATCGGCCACGAACTGACCCATCGCACCGAGCAGCCCTTTTCATTTTTCATGGGGCGGCTGGGCCAGGCCTTCAGCATGATGACCTATTTCTCCATTGAGCACCCCTATGGCCACCACGCTACTGTAGGCACCCCTGCCGATCCGGCCACCGCCGTGCGTGGGGAAAACTTCTACCACTTCGCGTGGCGCTCCATCATCGGCCAGTACCGCAACTGCTGGGGCCTGGAGGCCGAGCGTTGCCGCAAGATTGGCGCTGCACCCTACGGCTGGCGCAACCGGCTGGTGCGCAGCTACGCCATGGAAGCGGCCATCATCCTGTTCGCCTTCTGGGCCGCCGGCATCCTGGGCGTGATCCTGTTCCTGATCAATGCCTTGGCGGTGCATGTGATCCTGGAACTGGCCAATTACACCGAGCACTACGGTCTGGTGCGCGATCCGTCCGAGCCGGTGCAGCCGCGCCACTCCTGGAACACCAACAACCGCGCCACCTATTGGTACACGGTTGGCATCGGCCGGCATTCCCACCACCACGCCGATGCCAGCGTGGAGTTCTGGAATTTGAAGCCCTACCAGGATGCACCCATGTACGCCACCGGTTACATCACGGCCTTCCTGATGGCCCTGGTGCCACCCTTGTGGCAGCGGGTCATGGCTCCCAAGCTGCTGGAATGGGACGCTCACTGGGCCAATGAACACGAGCGGGAACTGGCACGGCAAGCCAATTTCCAGAGCGGGATCCCGGAACTGGTAGATGCCGCCCGACAGGCCGTGATCCCGAACAAGTCGCATTCCGCGGCCGCCTGAACCTCTCCTCTGCAACAGCAACGGTCCGCGCCTTCAATGAAGACGCGGACCGTCCCCTCAGCGCTGAGCAGTCCCACACTCACATCCTGCGCCGCCTGGGCATCGCCTCGGCGTCATCTTCAATCGCAGCCACGAGTTCATGAGGCATGACATCGCCGTAGTGGAGGCGCGGCCTGGGCCAATCTGTTCGAGACCCTGGACGGTTATCGCACGATAAGGGTGATGGCCATCGTAGCGGTTTGCGCTTCGCGATCAGCAGCGCGGCAAGCGCAACATCACGCCTGACGCTGCAGTTTGGCCACACAGGAAGACAGCGGCCCGATTGCCGGGCCGCCTTGCGTGAGCAGAAATGCGGACTGACTACGGAGCCATGCGCCCCGCATGGCCTCAACCGTGTTTGGCGACGCCTTCCCAGTAACGGGCTTCCAGATCCTTCTTCGGCAGCTTGCCGGCCAGATTGCGCGGCAACTGATCGACGAAATCGATGATCTTGGGCAGCTTGAAGCCGTACAGCCCAACTTCCTTGCAGTGCGCCAGGATCTCGGCCGCATCGGCATACTGGCCTTCCTTCAACTGGATCACCGCCGCCGGCACCTCGCCCAGGTCCTTGTCCGGCGCCCGCACCACCGCGACGTCAGCAACCTTCGGATGGAGCTTGATCGCATGCTCGATCTCGTTGGGGAACAAATTCACCCCGCCGGTGATGATCATCTCCTTCACCCGCGAGGTGAGATACAGAAAACCATCGGCATCCAAATAACCAATCAGACCATCGTCGTACCAGAGCTCGTTGTTGATCTCCAGGAAGTTCTTGCGCATGGTCGCTTCGTCCACGCCGGCGTATTCCAGACCGTAGACGGTCGGCGTGCGCATGATGACCTTGCCTTCCTTGCCGGTGGGGCACCAGCTTTGGGTGTCGGGATTCCAGATGCCCACTTCACAGCCGCGCACCTTGCCGACGCTGTCATAGCGCTTGGGATCGGCCTGATAGTCCTCGGGGGCGAGGATCGTGACCAGCCCGGTTTCGGAGGCGGCGTAGTACTCGTGGAACACATCGTCCTTCGCCCCCTGGCGACGGAACAGTGCGTTGATCTCCCGCTTCACTTGGGGTGGACACGGCGCCGCCGCGCAGATGATGGTGCGCATGCTGGCGAGGTTGTATTTGGCCTTGATCTCATCGGACAAGCCCACCACCCGTTCCAGCATGGTCGGCGCCACGAAGGTCCAGTTGATGCGTTCGTCCTGGATCGCCTTCAGGAAACCCTCGGCGGTGAACTTGCGCATCGGCACCACTGTGCCGCCAACGAAGAACGGTAGCACGCCTACTTGCACCCCAGCATGATAGAGCGGCCCCGGAATCAGGGAGCGCACATTGCCGGTGATGGGATCGGAGATTTCGCCCAGCTTGTAATAATGGAAAGCCGTGAGTTGCATCAGACCCATGCGGATCAGGTCTTC
>JBATEM010000149.1:0-3531 GCA_049664005.1 Candidatus Macondimonas sp. | reverse complement strand
CTCCACAGGCAAGCCGCCCAGCGGATCCTGGTCGCCGTAGCGCGCCATCGCCGCCGGCACCCGAAAGCCGGGCCCGGCGATCCGCGTGGTCGCCGTCTGTCCCTGGCGCAGGATGGCGCGAGCCGCCTGAGCCGCTTCCCGCAAAGCCTGGGGATTGAGTTCATCGGAATAGGCGAATCCCGCTTTCTCGCCCGACAGGGCGCGCACCCCCACCCCCTGTTCCAGGGAATAATCACCTTCCTTGATGCGCCCGTCTTCCAGGCTGAAGGACTCTGATCGCACCTGTTGGAAATACAGGTCGGCCGCATCGGCGCCTGCGCCGCTCAGCAGATCCAGGGTGTCCTGGAGATCGTCCTCACGGATTCCCTCGGGCACCAGCAGCCGCGTGCGAGCCAGGACCAAAGCGGGATTTTCAACAGTCAATTCCACGTTCATGGCAACACAACCCCAAAACGACGGTGGGACAGGGCGGGAAAACGGGTGCGCAGGGCGTGGACCCGCTGGGTATCGACGTCCCCCAGGACGATCCCGGAACCACGCGGCAGGACATCGACCACCGCGCCCCAGGGATCGACGATCAGACTGTGACCAAAGGTTTCCCGACCATTGGCGTGATAGCCGCCCTGAGCCGCCGCTACCCCGTACATCAGGTTTTCCACGGCCCGCGCGCGCAACAGCAGTTCCCAATGGGCCTGGCCCGTCAGTTGGGTGAACGCCGCCGGCAACGCGAACCATTCCGCCCCCGCATCGACCATGGCCCGGAACAGCTCGGGGAAGCGCAGGTCGTAACAGACCGCCAGTCCCATCCGACCCGCCGGGGTATCCACTACCACGACCTGGTCTCCGGCGAGTTGGGTGGCCGACTCACGATAGGTTTCCTCACTGGCAGGGAGATGGACATCGAACAGGTGCATCTTGTCGAAGCGGGCAATCTGTTGACCCTGAGCGTCGAACACGAGACAGGCAGCGGAGACCTTGGCACTGCCCGCAGCACGCAGTGGCACGGTGCCTGCCACGATCCACAGGCCCTCCCGCTGCGCGATGCGGGCGAGTTGATCCTGGATCGGTCCCTGCCCCGGCGCCTCGGCCACCGCCAGCTTGTCCGTATCTTTCAGTCCCATGCAGGCAAAATGTTCGGGCAACACGGCAATCCGGGCGCCCGCCTGGGCCGCACGCACCAGCAATCGCTCCGCCTCGATCAGGTTGGCGGTGACCTGGGGTCCGGAGGCCATCTGCACGCCAGCGACCATTACCATGGGACACTCCTCTGGGTTTTCTGGACGATAAGGGGGCGGCGCGCCGCTGTCCACTGTGTGCAATGGCGCGTCAAGGCCGGCGGGTCTCGGGCAGGTTGAAAGGTCCCTGCTCCCGTTCCAGCGTTGCCGCGTCGAAGCCGCCCTCAAGTCGATAGCGGATTTGAACCAGCCGCCCCACTGGCTGGCGCCACAGCTCGCGACCCAACAACACGGCCGCTCCGGCGATTGGGCCACCGGCCACGGTGGCGGCTAGGGCCAGCCCGGCCGACAGTCCCGGCGTAACAACCAGTTCCTGGTCAAACTGACGCTTTTTGAGGTCGCTGGTCCCCGTCATGCGGACATCGGCCGCCGGGCCTTCCAGATGCAGCATACGGGTCTCGACCACCCCCCGCTCCAGATGAAGATTGCCGCGAATTCGGCTGAACGGCAGGCTGGGACGGAATACCCCTGAAAAATCACGGGTCAAGCGGCGCGGCAGGTCATAGAGGCCAGCCAGACCCATGACCACCCCCGTGGTGGGACGGGTCTCGCGGAAATAGATGGCGCCCTCGTCGGCTTCCAGCCGGAAATCGCCCCGCAGCCGTTCACTGGCGACTTCCCAGGGCGCCCCCCCCCAGTTCATCTGCCCCTTGATCGCCGCGCGACGCGCGTCCATGGCATCTGGATGGCCCAGCCGCCGCGCCAGAGTAGGTAGGTCGGTGGTTTCCATCTGGAAACTGAGAGCCGATTGTGTTTCTTTGCCGCCCTGATTCCAGTGGCCGGAACCGCTGAGACGAACAGCGGGCCCCTCCAAGTTCCAGCCATTCAGTGCCACGCCTTCCGGGGTGGGCTGCAGCTGTAGATTCATGCGCCCGAGATCATTGCCGCGATAACGTACCCGTTCCGCCGTCAGCCGTACCGGCGGCACAGTGCGCGGATCCAATGTCGAACGCGGCAGGCTGTCGGTCGCGGAATTGCGCGCATCGGTAGTCTGCTGCAGCGCATCCAGATCCAGGCGTTTCAGGTTCACCTGCCACAAATTGCCGTTGGCGCCCATGCGAACATTGCCTTCCAGCGCGGGCGCCTGCAGGCGCAGACTGGGGAACGCCCCGCTTCGCTCCAGCGCAAACTGGACCCCGACCTGCCGCAAGCCCGGTCCTTCCACCACGCCCACCGCCAAATCGATGCCACCGAGCCAGGAGGGCAAAGTCCATGGCTGACCGGATGGTGTTCCCCGTACCGCCCAGACGGAATGCCAAGCCGCCAAATCCAGCGGCGTCAAGCGTTCCAGCCGCCCCCGGACCCACAAGCCCGGGAGATCGGGCAGGGTATCCGCCCCCTGATTGAACCCGATCACTCCCCGATCAAATGCCCATCCCGTCTCGCGGGGCACCAAGCGCAACGAACCTCGGAGCAGCTCGCCCTGTTCCACCTCGATCCGATGCCCCGAACCATCGCCGCGACCCTGGAGAGCCAGCGGGCGTTGCAGTTCGGTCGGCTTGCCGAATGGTGCAGGCCAGTTCAGACCCAATCCCTGCATTGTGCTGCGGGCGGACCAACGCAATCGCCCCTCCGGCAACACATCGAAATGGGCGTCCAGATCGGTACTTCCCTGGATGGTACGCGGGTCGATGAACGCCAAATGACGCCGCAGCAGCGCAGCGGGCAAGCCGCCCTGAAGCCGCACCTGGGTCGCCCGGAATCCTCCGGTGCGAACCGCATCGGGCAACGCCCTCACTTGCAGTTGCACTGGAACACCGTCGAGTTGGGCTTGGATATCGGTGGCTTCCAGCCGGTCCTCGTGAAACTGCAAACTGCCCCGAATCTCATCCAGCGCCACGCCCCAAACCGGCTGCTCCAGCCGCGCACCATCCCAGTGGAATGCCCCCGCAACCCGAGCCTGGCGCATGTCCCGCAGCGGCAAACGCAGGGACAGATCAAGCCGTACCGGCCCGCTGCCGCGGGCACCGTCGAGCAATACACGTACCGCCTTGCCGGGGGGCGCGTGAGCCAGATAATCCAGCGCGCCTTGGTGTTCACCCCGGCCTTGCCCTTCGGCTACCAGCACCAGATCCCGGTAATCGGCCATCTCCACCCGTGTCTCGGCCAGCGTCAATCCCCCGCTACGGGCCGATTGGGCATTCACGCGAAAACCCGTGCCGGTGAAGATGAGCTGCCCATCAATGGCTTCCAGCTCCGGCCAGTCGGGATGGAAACGCAGCACACCTTCCTCGATGCCGGCGATGACCTTGAATTTACCGCCGCCATCCCGGAATGGAAATCGCCCCAAATCTCC
>JBATEM010000148.1:0-5411 GCA_049664005.1 Candidatus Macondimonas sp. | reverse complement strand
GACCTGGACGCGGCCCTGGCCGACTGGATCGCGGGCCTGCCAGTCGCCGCCGGGTCGCGCGTTGCGCCGGGCGCGGTCCAGGGTAATGAGATGCTCGGCTTTCAGGCGCTGGGCAGCGGGACGGATGAGCGCGTTCGCCGCGGCAATGATGTGGCCGGTGGAACGGTAGTTTTCCAGCAGATAGGCCGGCCTGGCTTGATAATCGGATTCAAAGCGGCGGATGAATTCGACCGCAGCGCCGTTGAAGGCATAGATGTTCTGGTCATCATCGCCGACCGCGAACAGGCTGAGCCTGCGATCCTCATCCTGCAGACTGCGGCCCGCCAGGGCGGCGATCAGCTCATATTGATCCGGTCCGATGTCCTGGTACTCGTCCACCAGGATCCAGCGAAAACCGGCCAGCAGGCGGTCGCGTTGGTCGTCAGCCTCCTCAGGCAGCAGTCCTTCGCCCTTGAGCAGGGCCAGCGCCTCGCGCAACACCTGCTTGAAATAGTCCGAGTCGCGTTCCTTGTAATGCTCGCGCAGGCTGGCGCCCACCAGCCGCATGGCGAAGGCGTGGCAGGTGAGGATCATCACCCCTTGCGCGTCGTCTCCCACCAGCTCCCGCAGGCGCTGGCGGATCTGCACGGCCGCGTGATGGTTATAGGCCAGTGCCAGGATGCTGTGAGGGTGTTCACGCCGCACCCGCAGCAGATAGGCGATGCGATGCACCAGCACGCGGGTCTTGCCCGATCCTGGTCCGGCCAGCACCAGCACATTGGCTTGATCGCGATCATCGGTGACGATGCGTTGTTGCGTCGGGCTGTTGAGCGCCGTCACGATCGCCCGCCAGGACGCGGGCGTGGTCTGGCGCGCCAGATCCTGTTCCCGGTCGGCCAGCCAGCGCTGCAGGAAGGCCGCCTGGGGCAAGTTGAAGTAATCCACCACCAGCCGCAGCGCCTCGCCCAGCGCCAGCAGGGCACGTCGGACGTATTCAGCCATCACATGGATCTGGAGTGTCTGCTCTTCGTAGTGCAATTTCAGGGGCTTGAAGTCGGCCTGATGAAATCCCCGGCGTTCAGGGGCCAGTTTGATCGTCATGGCCGGCCGGAAAATGGCGAGTCCCTTGCCGAGCCGCAGGATCTCCTGCTCATGCAGCCACAACAACGCCCGATCGAGCAGTTTCGACACATCCTTCATCTCCGCCTTGAGGACCAGATCCGCTTCGATGGCGGCCATCAGCTTGCCCAGGGTGGTCTCGGCGAGCAGATCGGTTCCTCGGGCGCCCGGTGGCAGGGTGGCGAGCCAATGGTCCAACAGGCGTTCGGCGGCGGCGCGGCGGCGTTCGGCCGTCTTTTCCAGCGCCGACCAGTCACGCTGCAGGGTCAGCGCCACATTTTCCCGATCGATCCGGCGCAGGCGCAGGCTGCCGATGGCGCTGTTCTCGTTCTGGCCATCCCCGGCCAGACCACGCAACAAGGCCATGAGTTTTTCGGGTAGGGCGTCGTTGTGTCCGGCGTCTTTCAGCGCTTGCGCGAGGTGTCGCAGGTGCAGGGAGGTGGTATCGCCCTTGGCCAGATCCGGGGCGGATTGCCTCAGTTCGGCAATCAGCGCGGCCTCAAGCGCGGCAGCCCTTTCAAGGCGTCTGCGCGATGCATGCTCCACGCCGGCATGAACAAAAGCGGTAATCGCGGTGTCGTTGCTGACGATCCCGAGGCGTTCCAGGTCGCACAAGGCTGCGCGCAGTTGCGCCGCGTTCATCCCCGCAATCCCCATCAGCTCGTCGGTGGAAATGCCCTCGTCGGCGTCGCTGTGGAAAAGCGCCTCGGCGAGTGCCAGCAGCTGGGGCCGATAGGCATCGATCGTGACTTTTTTCTCGATGCGGTCGCGGGCTTCCTCCAGGCTGGCCACGCGCAGGGCGGAGGGAAACACCTGCACCCGGTTTTCCTCGCGCGTGAGCAGGCCGGCTTCCTCCAGCCAGGCCAGGGCCGTGCGCATGCGGGTGTCATCGGTGGCGCGATCGCGCCCGGAGTCGCCTTCCTGTTCCTCGGCCAGGATTTCACCCACGGTGGCGACGACCTCCCCTTGAAAACGTTTCTTGCGATCCAGGGTGCGTATCGCTTTCAGGACCGCCTGGATTTCCCGCTGTGAGAGCCGGCCATGGGCGGACAGGCTGAATTGCCGTTCCACATCCTCCGGGGTGTAAAGCAGGACACAGCGGGCGGGCTGCTGATCGCGCCCGGCGCGGCCTGCCTCCTGCACGTAGTTTTCCAGCGAGCCGGGGAGGTCGGCATGGATCACCAGACGCACATCGGGCTTGTCGATGCCCATGCCGAAGGCATTGGTGGCCACCATGATCCGCAGATCGCCCCGGATGAAACGTCGTTGCAGGTCCTTTTTGGTCTCCGGCGGGACCTGGCTGTGGAAGTGGGCGGCTGCGTGCCCCTTTTGCTGGAGGAAAGTGGCCAGCTCCTCGGTCTGGCGCCGGGTGGCGCAGTAAATGATGGCGCCACCCGCATGGTCCTGCGGTAGATCGGTTTCCAGCACTGCGTGGATATGGGCGAATTTTCCCGCAGGCGTGGTCTCCACCACGAGGAAATCCAGGTTGCTGCGTTCGGCGCCGCCGTCGAACACGGCGAGTTCAACGCCCATTTCGTCCCGGAAATACTGACGGATCTCGTCCATCACATCCGGTTTGGCGGTGGCGGTGAGACACAGCACCGGCGGCAGGGATTCCTCGCCCGCGCGTTCACGGATGAACCGCCCCACGTACCGGTAGTCCGGCCGGAAATCGTGCCCCCATTTGGACAGACAATGGGCCTCATCCAGCACCCAGGCGCCGATCTCCCGCTGCGCCAGGACCTGGCGCAAGGCGTGGTTACGCAACTGCTCCGGTGAAATGATCAGGATCGCCACATCCCCCAGCCGCACCCGATCCAGCACATCAGCCCGCTCGGGCATGGACAGCAGGCCGTTGAGGGTGGCGCAACTGCCGATGCCGCGCGCTTCAAGAACGGCCACCTGGTCGGCCATGAGCGCGACCAGCGGCGAGATCACCACTGTCAACGCGCCGGTCTTGTCGTAGCGCGACAGGGCCGGGATTTGATAGCAGAGGGATTTGCCCGTGCCGGTCGGCAATATTCCCAGCACGTGCCCACCGCGCATCGCCGCCTCGACGATGGCTTTCTGCAAGGACCGGCCGTCGGCGCCGGCGGGCTGCGGGCGGAACTGCGCGAAGCCGAACCAGCGCTGCAGTTCGCTTGCGGCATTGTGGCGTGCGCGGCACCAGACGCAAGCGGGCGCGCTGCAGGGTGTATCGCGCAGTTGTCGCACCCATCGCCCCGCCCCGGGAAACTGATGACGCACCCACGGCGGCATCACCGAATTGCCCCCCGCCACCGACAGCCAGGCCAGCGCATAGGCCAGGTCCCATCCCAGGGCATCGGCCTGGGCCATGGCAGTTTCGGCCTGACAGCGGCAGGCCTGTCCGGTCAACAATCGACCGATGGCCGCTTGGATCTGGGTGAGGGAGGGCCGCATTGTCCCGCGCAGGGAGGCGAAAAACGCCGTCAGACCGGAGCGGTCCGATGGGGTGGTGGTCAGGCCATGCCAGGCGAGCATCAAATCGGGCGTGTGTTGTTGCGTCTGGCGCAAGGCTTCACGCTGATCCTGAAACAGGGTGAGGCTAAGCTTGGCGTCCAGTTCCGGGTCATTCACCCGATCGCCCTGCAGTGGGCCATTGCGATAATGCTTGACCAGGTGGTGATAGGGATTGCGCGGAAAAGCCAGGGGATTCAGACGCAGGGTATCGACGGCGGGCAGTTGCAGCAGGCACAGATCCGGTCGGACAGCCGCCAGATGGGGGAGATCAAAGGCAATCAGGTTATGACCCAGAACGAAGGCTGCGCCCTCGGCCATTGCATCAAGCCGCGCCAATGCCGTGCCCAGATTGCCACCGTGGTAAACCAGAGATTCGCCTGTATCCCCCCGGATCGCGGCAAAACGGTGAATGCGCTGATCCTTGATGCCGACTTCCAGATCAATGGCCAGGCAACGGGGCTTGAAGGCTTCCCTGGGGGGCAGGCCCGGATTCGTTCTCACCGTTTCCTTGCGCACATGCCATGGCCTCTTTGTTCGCTCGCGCCCTTTTCCTTCATCGGCCCAAGGGCGGTGAACTGTTGGCGTGGCATGGATTGATCCTCGACTGCTCCGAATTGCATCTGCAATGGCGGTTCTTGATGCCTTGGCGGCCGCCGCTTGATCGGATCCTCCCGTTATGGTCGAACGGCACCGAGGCGGAGATGATTCGGCGTCAAGCGTAGGCGGGCTGGGCTGCAATGGCGTCGTGACATGAAATGGAATATCACTTGACCTGGATCAAGTGTTGGCCTGTAATGGTTGAAATCTTACATTCATGTATTTCGATAGGCGCCTTGTCCGAGCCGATCAATTGAATGTCGGAAGGCCTATTTGGCCGGCGTCCAGTCCATCACTCAACTTCCCGATTTCCCTCAGGGCAACGCATGAACGCCATCTTCCAACTGAAGAATTTCAAGCGGGCGTGCGGGACCTGCAGTCTGCGCGAGCTGTGTTTGCCCTACGGCATCGGGGAGGAGGATCTGAGCCGGCTGGAACATCTGGTCCAGCGCATGCCGCCCGTGCATCGTGGCGCACATCTTTTTCGTCAGGGCGATCCGCTGAAAGCGATCTTTGCCATTCGGACCGGTTCGATAAAAAGTATCACCCTGGGTGCGGACGGCGCCGAGCAAATTACGGGTTTTCATTTCCCCGGCGAACTGGTGGGGCTCGATGCCATTGCCGGTGATGTTCATGACTGCTCGGCGATTGGCCTGGAAGACAGCAGCCTGTGCGCGATCCCCTTCGGACAGCTCGATGAACTGAGCGGGCATGTACCGGGATTGCGGCGTCAGTTGATGCGCCTGCTGTCCAAGGAAATCCAGCAGGACCAGCACTTGTTGCTGTTGCTGGGCAAGAAGAGCGCCGAGGCCCGGCTGGCAGCCTTCCTGATCAGCCTGTCGGGGCGTTTTGCACGCCGCGGCCTGTCGGCGACCCGCTTCCAGCTCAGCATGTCGCGTGGGGAAATCGCCAATTACCTGGGGCTTGCGGTGGAAACGGTCAGTCGCTTGCTGGCCCGGTTCCAGCAGGACGGCTTACTCGCCGTCGATGGGCGCGCCGTGATGGTGCTCGATCTCGCCCGCCTCCATGACGTCGCCGAAGTCTCCACCCAGATGCATCCCGCGCCCCGCTGCGGGGAGCACTGAGCCCTCGGGATGATGGTGCCCGGCCATCAGCCAGGGCCCGGCGACCGTCCAGACACCCAAAGTGATCACCAGCCCGCCAGCAGCCCGCCGTAGCCTGTGCCCCGCCAAGGCCTGGCGGAGACGCTGCCCGAGCAAGCCCAGGGCCAGCAT
>JBATEM010000147.1:0-7757 GCA_049664005.1 Candidatus Macondimonas sp. | reverse complement strand
CGCCCGCAGCGTGGCTGCGGCCGCCTGCAGGTAACGCGGTTCGGCAATGATCAGTCCCAGCCGGTTGAGGGCGCGGGCCGCCACCGCGTTGCCGGCCGGCGTGGCTTCGTCGGCGAAGGGTTTGGGGCGGTGGATGAGGGGCTCGTGATCGTGCGCCGTGAAGTAGAAGCCACCCCGCTCTTGATCCTCGAAATGGGTGAGCAGTGTGTCTGCGAGGTCAATGGCCCAGCGCAGATTCTGGGGCTGGCCGCAGGTTTCACAGACCGCCAAGGCTGCATCCAGCAGGAAGGCATGATCGTCCAGGTAGGCCGGCAGATGGGCCTGTCCTGCCGCCTGTACCGCGAGCAGCCGCCCGTTCTGCCATGCATCCCTCTGCACGGCATCCAGAGCCTTTGCGGCGGCCTCGCCCAGATCCGGCGCCGCCAGGCGCCTTGCGGCCACGGCCAAGGCCTTGATCATCAGGCCGTTCCAGGCGGTGAGGACTTTCTCATCGCGGTTCACCGGCGGGCGGTGTTCCCGTGCTTCCCGAAGCAGATCGCGGGCGGCATGCAATTGAGCCTGAAGTTGTTCAGGGGTCATGCGCAGTCGATGCGCCAGTTCCGGGATCGGCGCCTGAAGTTGCAGATGCCAATGTCGACCTTCGAAATTGGGCCCCTCATCCAATCCCCAGGCGGCGCAGCAAGGGGTCCAAAGTGGTTCGGGCAAGCTTGCCCGAATCGCCGCTCGACTCCAAAGGTAATAGGCGCCTTCTTCGCCACCGCTGTCCGCATCCAGGCTGGCGTAGAAGCCGCCCTGCGGCGCGCGCATCTCGCGGATGGCCCAACGGGCAGTATCGAGCGCCCGCTCGCGATAGAGCGGGTCGGCAAGAATGGTCCAGGCTTCGCTGTAGAGTTCCAGCAACAGGGCGTTGTCATAGAGCATTTTTTCAAAATGCGGGATGCGCCAGGCTGGATCCACCGTATAGCGGAAAAAGCCCCCGCCCACATGATCCCACAGACCCCGCAGGGCCATGGCATCCAGGCTCTGGCGTAAAAAACCAGTGGCGGCAGCCTGCTCGGCAGGATCGGCAAGGTCGGGCAGTCGGTGCAGCAACAGCCGCAAGGCAGGGGTATGGGGAAACTTGGCGCCGCTGCCAAAGCCGCCTTCATCCCGGTCGGACCAGCGGGGCAGGGCCTGCTGCCAGGCGAACAGCGGCGTCTCGTCCAGCGCTGTTGGTCCGGGATCGGGCATGAGGGAGGTCAGCACCTCGCGCAGTTCGCCATTCTGCGCACGGATGTGGTCGCCCCGCTCACGGTAGAAACGTGCGATCAGGCTCAGCAGATCGCGAAATGCCGGCAGCCCGTGACGGGGTTCGGGCGGAAAATAGGTGCCGGCAAAAAAAGGCATGTGTTCGCGCGGGGTGAGGAACACCGTGAGCGGCCAGCCCCCGCCACGCTGGGTCAGGATCTGGTGGGCCAATTGGTAGATTCGGTCCAGATCGGGACGCTCTTCCCGATCCACTTTGATGTTCACGAACAAGGTATTCATCAGCGCCGCGGTTTCCGGATCCTCGAACGATTCCCGTTCCATGACATGACACCAGTGGCAGGCCGAATACCCGATGGACAGCAGGATGGGCCGATCTTCCCGCACCGCCCGTGCCAAGGCTTCCGCATTCCAGGGATGCCAGTCCACCGGATTGTGGGCGTGTTGGCGCAGGTAAGGACTGGTTTCGTGGATCAGGTGGTTCGCGTGCGATGGATCGGGCATGGCGGAGGCTCCAGCGGCGGCAGGCCTCCAGACTCGCGCAAGCCGATCAAGGGGTCAAGCCGCGGCGCGGCGGGTGGCGCGGCGTTGCAGCAGGGCAGTCAGCACGGTCAAGCCGCCACCCACGACCAGCGGACCCCACACTTCAGGGGCGCTCCAGGAAAAGGCGGTCTGTCCGGCAAGCATGTCGATGGCGGCTGTACCGATCCAGGCCCACATCAGGATATGGGGAATGGCGCCGAGAAAGGTGCCGAACAGGTATTCCCGCAGGCGGATGTTCATCACCGCCAGGGCCCAGTTGGTGGGGGGTAGGGCAAAGAACATCAGTCGGGCCAGCATGACGGTACGGACGCCGCGGGCGGCGAAGTGCCGTTCGAGGATAGGCAGGAATCGTTCCAGATGTGCGGCGATCAGGGAGCGTCCGAAGACCCGGCTCAGGGCATAGATGAACACGGACGCAGTCAGCAGGCAGGCCATCCCCATGACGGCAGCCCCGACGGTGCCATACAGGACTGCCGCACACGCGATGACCACGATCGTGGGAATGTTGGCGACGATGACCAGGGTCCCCGCCAGCCAGAATCCAAAGGGGCCGAAGGGGGCGATGGCGGCATGGAGGTCGCGGATCCAGGACAATGCCGTGCGGATCTGCCCCGCTTCGGTGTGTTCGGCGATCGCAAGGCCGGCGATGACCAGGACGGTGATGAACAGCAGGGCCGCGCCACGACGCCACCAGCGCCCTCGCCCCGCCGGCTTGTTTTCCGGATGTGGGTCGGCGAGCAGCGCCATCAGGCCCGCTGCGGAGCGGTGAGTTGGGGAATGCGCCGTTTCAATCGATCCATGAATCGCGGCTCGTAGTCCTGCAGCTTTGCTTTGAGGTGGCCTTTGCGGGGCTGGGGTTTTATGTTTGCCGGATCCATCACGAAGGGAAGGTCGAGAAAATCGGCCAGCTCACGCAGGTGTTCCTGCGGGCGCTCGTTGAAGGACTGATAGTCCAGGGCATAGACCGTTTCGGGGGGAAGCGCTTCCAGATCCCGATAGTACTGCTTGAGTTGATGTTCCACGGCCAGCGCCGTGAAAGGACGCAGCAGCATCTCGAAGGGGCGGTTTCCAGTGAGCGCCTTGATGCCGCGAATCAGCTTCCAACCAGCATAGGCGAGATTCAGGCTGGCCCTGCCCAGCACCGTCCTGAAATTATCCACCAGCAGGGTCTGGAAGGGCTGGCTGCCGGTGAGCAGCGAAATCGCCGCATTCATCTGGCTGTTCAGGATGTAGATGGGGTCGCGGGTGATGTAGATGAAGCGGGCGTTGGGAAACCATTCCAGGATCTGCCGGGCATTGCCGGTATCCCAGGGGTTCTTCAGCAGGACGGCCTGGGCGCCGGGGGTGACATATTGGAGCTTGCGACACATCTCATCCAGCACGGCCCGGTTGCTCGCGGTCACCTTCATGCTGAAGCTGTGGTTGCGCAGCATCCAGCCGTATTCCTCGACCATGTTGTCATCCACATACACGGCGTCGAGCTTGCGATCGGTGATGCCCAGCTGGCGAAACAGCCGGTTGAGGGTGTGCCGATCCCGGGTTTCATTCCCGTCTTGATGATTTTTCAGCAGCCGGTCGTAGTAGAAAAGGTGATACAGGCTCAGATTGGCCATGGGAAAACATCGGGCCACCGCGTCATACAGGAAGGTGGTGCCTGATCGATGCAGTCCCATGATGAAGACGGGACGCGCTGAAACGCCCTGGATCAGAGGCAACAACGACGCATCGTCCCCGGGATGGGGAAATCCCGGATCAAAAGGCAGTTTCATGTTTTTCTCTCGCACATGGAAATTCGCAGGCTTCATCATTATCGCCTGCTGGTTGTAATAAATCATCCGCGGTCGATGTCCGCGTGGGTCTGTGAAATAAGGACCTATTAAAGTCAGGCTGCCATTTCGCGTGCATTGGTCTGCGCGCGCCCGTGGATATGATCCAGAATCAATCGGGCCGCCCGTTGATGTCCTCCGGCTCGCATCGATGCGCCCAAGGCCGCAGCACTCCTCTGGTAAGCAGGATTGGCCAGCATGCGCTCAACCATGAACTGTAGTCGTTGCGGAGAGACTTTGCCTGGGCGCAGGCAGCGACCCGCACCCAGCTGCTGGATACGCCGCGCACTGTAAGCCTGCTCGATTTGCTGGGGCACCATCAGCAGGGGAACATTGAAATACAGGCTCTCATTGATGCTGTTCATCCCCCCGTGGCTGATGAACAAATCGGCATGCTGGAGCACCTTGAGCTGGGGTACCCAAGGATAGACGTGAATGTTTTGGGGAATGGCGCCCAGATCGTCGATATCGGTGTGTTTGCCCACCGACATGACAATTTGATACGGCGCATCGGCAAAGGCAGCCAGGCAATCACGGTAAAAATCAAGTTTCTGGTTGTGCACGCTCCCCAGGGAAATGTAGATCAGGGGTTGATGGGCGCTGCCTGGTTCCTGAAAGGCCAGATTGTCGCGATCGTCCGGTACCGACGCGCCCACGAAATGCACGTTGTTGCCCATGCGTTCCGAAAAGGGCTGGTAATGGGCCGATGTGACGCAGATGGTGAGCTCATCCGGGCGGCGTAACACTTGCATGGCGTTGCGGATCACACCGCGGCTGGGGAGGCCCAGGCTGGCAATGAGGTCACGGAAGCGTCGACGGGCACCAACAGCCAGCTTCATGCCTCGGATACGGCTCTCAAATCGATAATTTCGGGGCACCATGGACAGCATGTCGAGGTTCATCCAATGGCGCGGATCAAGGGTCATGCGGCTGGTCCACAGCACATGGGTCACGAACTTGATGGCGGGGATGCCCAGGCGATCGGCCAGCAATGGCCCCCATGGCGCGCAGCTGTCATAGATGATGTAATCAGGCCGTTCCCCCTCCAATTCCTGCAGCAGCCCCAGCAGGCACTGCTCCGTCATCTCAAACAGCGCAATCCCTACAGCAATCAGGTCCGCGGCCGTTTCCGGATCATGGTCGTAGTCCGACCAACGCCGATAGTCACGCGCCGTCGCGCCCAAGGCAGTCAATTTGGCGGCTGATCCGGGATCGGCATAGAAGATCACCGCTTCGCCCTGACGAATCAGTTCCGAAACGACCCCCAGCGCGGGATTGATATGGCCCGTTGCCCCGGGAAGATTAAGGAAGACGGCTTTTCCCATGAGCGTTTCTCCTGCATGGCTCGCGATGCATGAAAATCAAAAAGGCCTGTAATCCTGGGTATCGGTAGCAAGGAAAATGCCTGAACCAGGCCATCGCGAACAGGAATTTCGTCTCTATCCGCAAAATGGCCTTGTTTTATTCTGTTTCAGCCACTTACGCTTTAGTCTGAAGAAAAGGATTTTCCGGGATAGGCAGGTGTTCCCAAATTCTGGTGATCAAGGCAAAAAATGATGCACTGTTCATGTGCGCTAACCGTAGATTGCGCACCATTCATTGCGATTTTAGGAGCAGCATTAGAAAAATTAATGACAGAATTGTGAAGCTTCCCTGTCAGGCCATTGAGTCCATCACGACTTGGGTATGAATTCGCCCGGTCTCGGACAGTGTCAGCCAACGCCATCCGCCGGCTTCGGCGGACCATGCGACGTGGTCGCTTTGCGGCAGAAATTGACGCACTGTGGAGGGGGTTCCCAAAAAACGGCAGCCTCCTTGGCGAAGGTCCAAGGCTTGATGTCCATGGCCAAACAGAACCGCTCGCACTTGGGGGTGGCGCCGCAGCAGGGACCGGAAGGCCGCGGCATCGCGCAAGCCCATGGCATCGAGCCAGGCGCTTCCGGTGGCGATGGGTGGATGATGAATGGCAAGCAGGGTTGGGCACGACGGTAATTGCATCAATTGATGATCGAGCCAGCGTCGTTGCGCCTGACCGAGCCGACCGTCCGCATGGCCGCGCCAGTAACTGGACAGCCCCATGATCCGCCACTCCCCCAGACGCATCACACGCCCGACGCCCCAATAGCGAATCCCCAGCGTTCGGCGCATGCGGGCGGGATGATCATGATTGCCGGGCAGGGCCAGGACCGGGCAATTCAAGGGACGGAGCCTGTGCCGCAGTCGCAGGTAGGCACTGGCATCGCCTGCGTCCGCCAGATCACCCGTCAGCAGCACCAGATCAGGACGGGGCATCAGCGCGCGCGACAGGACGCTTTCCAGCGCTTGATCGGCATCCCGGCCGGCAACAGCCTGACCGGCTTCGGCGGGAAGATGGAGGTCCGTCAAATGGACAATGCGCAGCAAATGTACACTCCGGGGATTGCGGCATCAGCGGAGCGGGGATTGCTCCCAGAGACCGCGTCGAGTGGGATTGTGGTCTTCCAGCAGAGCATGAAGCAAGAAAAGTTCAGAAATGACCTCGGGCGGAAATCCCTGGCGCCCCCCCCGACTATCGACCAGCAGCGAGTCGATATAGCGTGCGCATGCCGGGGTGGGCCAGCTTTCGGCGATTTTGTCTGCGATGCGCTTGAATTGTCGCTCCAGAGCGCAGGGTGCATCCTGAGATGGGGGGGCAGGGGGAGCAAGCTGGACAGATTGGGAGCCGGTACGGCCGAGATTCGAACGGGGGGGGATGATGCCGCCCGTGGTGACCGATGGGGGCAAAGCGGTCGGGTTGGCTGCTGGGCTCGGTTCGCCACGATCGCTTTTCCAGGCCCCGGTGGGGATGGCTTGTGAGCCGGTCAGATTCAGGCTTGCGGCCGGTTTCGGGTTGAGGCGGGCGCGTAATTTCAGCAGTTCTTCGGCTTCGCTTAACGTGAAAGCAGGGCGTCCCGGCTTGGTGGACTCGAGGGCCAGGTTGGCCAAAAACCGTTTTTGCAGTTCCCGATCGGGGAGTCCGGACAGCAGCGCCAACAGTTTCGGGTGGCGCCGGTTGAGGCCGGAATTGTCGGGCTGGAGTTGCTTCCATTGGGTGAAATCAGGCGGAGTGGCGCCGAATCGTGCGGCATAACGGCTGGCCCATGCGTCGAAGCGGTCGCGATTACCGCTGGCGTGATGAATATCCAGCAGCATGATCCAGTCATCTGGATGGAAGGGTGCGGCGGTTTCGATCCATTGTTCGAGGATGAATTGAGCACGTTCACGGTTGCCGCTGGCCAGGGCATACAAAGCCAGCCAGCGCGGCTGGATATCGCTTGCCGCGGAGCGGGTGTTGGTCAAGACCGCTGCACGGGTCTTGTCGGGCGCCGACCGGTTCCAGAGTCGGCCGGCCACGATGCCCAGTGCGAAACCGAGCACTGCAATCAACCAAAATAGAGGATTCGTCATCATTGAGCTTGCCACGCTTGCCGGTCTATCCGACATTTGTCGGGATCTGGGCTAAGTATCGGCGGGACAAGGACAAAGGTTGAGCGGGGATTACCCTCCAGGGGTCAATCTCAGGTCTTCACACACTGCCAGGACGGGCTCGGCTTGGTTGAGCGTGTAGAAATGCAGTCCGGGTGCGCCCTCGTTCAGTAGACGTTGGCAAAGCCCATGAACCGCTTCACGGCCAAATTGCCGGATGGCGAGCTCATCGGTTTCCAGTGCTTCCAGTCGTTTGCGGATCCAGCGCGGAATCTCGGCGCCGCAGGCATCGGAGAAGCGGGCGAGTTGCAGATGGTTGGTGATGGGCATGATGCCGGGTGTAATCGGAACATCAATGCCCAAAGCGGTGGATTCGCTGATCAGGCGATGGTAGGCGTCGGGGTTGTAGAAATACTGGGTGATCGCCCCATCGGCGCCAGCCTGTACCTTGTCCCGGAAATGCCGCAGGTCTTCTGCCGCGCTGCGGGCCTGGGGATGGATTTCCGGATAGGCCGCCACTTCGATATGGAAGTGTGCCCCGGTCTCCTGACGGATGAACGCCACCAGATCCTGCGCATGACGGAACGGACCCGGATCGCCCATGCCCGAGGGCAGGTCGCCGCGCAGGGCAACCAGGCGGCGGATGCCGGCGTCCCGATAGCGATGCAGGATCTCCCGCAGGGTCTCGGATGTGGCGCC
>JBATEM010000146.1:0-3829 GCA_049664005.1 Candidatus Macondimonas sp. | reverse complement strand
GCAATGCGGCAGCCTGGGGCGTCAGCTCGATCCCGCAATGCGGCAAACGCCACAGCAGGGGCGCCATGGTGACATCGACCAGGGAAAAGTCCTGGCCCAGAAAGTAAGGCGGATTGGCAAACAAGGGCTGGGTCTGCAGCAAGGACGCCAATAACTGCTTGAGCAGTGCCGGGCGGGTTTTTTCGCCGGGCGCATCAATTGCTGCAATCAGCGCGTACCAATCCCGTTCCATGCGCAACATGGCGAGGCGAAAGCGGGCGCGAGATGCTGGATCGACCGGCATCAAGGGCGGATGGGGAAATCGCTCGTCCAGGTATTCGAGGATGATCCGGCCGTCATAGAGCACCAGATCGCGATCGACCAGGGTGGGTACGCTGCCATAAGGATTGAGATCCAAGAGGTCTTCCTGAATCCGCGCGGGGTCTGGGTAGACAATCTCGCAGCTCACGCCCTTTTCAGCCAGCACCATGCGCACCCGATGGCAATCCGGGCAATCGGCCTTCGAAAACAGGGTCATGACTGAGCGACGGGACACGACTGGGCCCATGGCGCGCTTCCTCAACGACGGATCAGGGGGTGCGCGGGAGCCACGGCAACAGCCCCCCTGCCACAGGAAGATCTACGTCCATGACGGGCAGCAATATCCCTCAATGGACATCCTTCCAATACTCTTTCTTCAGCAGGTAGGCGAACACGCCAAACACCGCCAGGAACAGGAGGACCCAGATGCCCACCCGCGTGCGCTTGAGCTGGATCGGCTCGGCCACATAACTCATGTAGGCCACCAGGTCCCGCACGCTGCGATCATATTCCTCAGGGGTCAAGCGACCGGGGGTCACCTGCTCGAAGGGCGATTCGGCCCCCACATCATGCGCCCCATCTGTTCCATGTTCGGCAGGAGCCGCATGCCCGTCAGCCGATTTCAGCGCCTGCCAGCCCTGCAATTCCCACAGCACATGGGGCATGCCCACATCCTTGAAGACGAGGTTGTTGACACCGGTCGGCTTGGCGGGATCGAGATAGAAGGATTTGAGGTAGGTGTACACCCAATCCGGGCCACGCTGGCGCGCCGTCAGCGTCAGATCGGGTGGCGCCTTGCCGAACCAGACCGCCGCATCCTGCGCCGGCATGGCCACCGTCATAGTCTCGCCGATCTTGTCCCCCGCGAACATGAGGTTGTTGCGCACCAGATCTTCGGGAAGCCCCAGATCTTCCGTCATGCGCGAATAGCGCATGAACTTGGCTGAATGGCAGCTCAGGCAGTAGTTGTTGAACAATTGAGCGCCCCGTTGCAAGGACTGAACATTGCTCACATCGATGTTGGCCGACTCCAGATGGAGTCCCTCGCTCGAGGCCAACGCGGCCATCGGCAACAGTGAGAAACCCAGGAATGCAATCCGTTTCCAAATATTCATCGTTCCCCCTGTCAGGTCAGTCGATCGGGCACGGGCTTGGTGGAATCCAGCCGGCTGTAGATGGGCATGGCCAGGAAGAACAGGAAATAGATGACCGAGAGCACCCGGGCAATCAGGGTATAGGTCGGGCTCGGCGGATTCATCCCCAGGTACCCGAGCCCCAGGAAACTGATCACGAACAGGGTCAGGGCGATTTTGTAGACCGGGCCCTTGTAGCGGATGGAGCGCACCTTGGAGCGATCCAGCCACGGCAGCAGGGCCAGGATCATCACCGCCCCGCCCATGCCGATGACACCGCCGAGCTTGTCGGGAATGGCGCGCAGGATGGCGTAGAACGGCGTGAAATACCACACCGGGGCAATGTGCACCGGGGTCTGCAAGGAGTCGGCCGGCTGGAAGTTGGCATGTTCCAGGAAATAGCCGCCAAGCTCCGGGGCGAAGAAAATGATCACCGCAGCGACTGCAAGGAAGATCACCACCCCGAAAATGTCCTTGATCGTGTAATAGGGATGCATGGCAATCCCATCGAGCGGAATGCCGTTTTCATCTTCGTTGTCGTGGATCTCGATTCCATCGGGATTGTTGGAACCCACTTCATGCAGCGCCATCAGGTGCGCCATCACCAGCCCCAGCAGCACCAGCGGCATGGCAATCACATGCAGGGCGAAAAACCGGTTCAGGGTGGCGTCGGAGACCACGAAATCCCCGCGGATGAGCTGGGACAGCGCCTCGCCCACCACCGGAACCGCCCCGAACAGGGAAATGATCACCTGCGCGCCCCAGTAGGACATCTGCCCCCACGGCAGCAGGTAACCCATGAAGGCCTCACCCATCAACACGAGGAAAATGAGTACGCCGAAGATCCACACCAGTTCGCGCGGCTTGCGGTAGGAACCATAGAGCAGGCCACGGAACATATGCAGATAGACCACGACGAAGAACATCGAGGCACCCGTCGAATGCATGTAGCGGATGAGCCAACCCCAGTCCACATCACGCATGATGTATTCGACGGAGGCAAAGGCGTCCTGGGCGCTGGGCTTGTAGTTCATGGTCAGCCAGATGCCGGTGAGCAACTGGTTGACTAGCACCACCAGGGCCAGGCTGCCGAAGAAGTACCAGAAGTTGAAGTTCTTGGGCGCGTAATATTCGGACGCCTGCTCCTTCCACATCTTGGTGAGTGGAAAGCGGCTATCGACCCAATCCAGGCCCCACAGCATCAGCTCACGGGCATTGCTCATCACACTGCGCATCAGGCCGCTCCTTTGTCATCGCCAATCACCACCCGGGTTTCGCCCACAAAGCGATAGGGCGGCACCGCCATGTTGAGCGGGGCGGGAACCCCGGCGAACACCCGTCCCGCCAAGTCAAAACGGGAGCCATGACAGGGACAGAAGAAACCGCCCGGCCAGTTGCTGCCCAAATCGCTGGCGCCCGGTTCGGGCCGATAAGTCGGCGAGCAGCCCAGATGCGTGCATATCCCGACCAACACCAGGAATTCCGGCTTGATGGACCGATGGGCGTTCTTGGCATAGCTCGGCTGCTGATCCTGGTCGGAATTGGGATCGCGCAGTTCGCTCCCCAGTCCCGTCAGTTTGGACAACATTTCCGGCGTACGCCGCACGACCCATACCGGCTTGCCCCGCCACTCGACCGTGAGGCGAGCGCCGGGCTCCAGTTTGCTGATATCCACTTCCACCGGCGCGCCAGCCGCTTCAGCGCGGGCGCTGGGCTGCATGGCGGCGAGGAAGGGATAGGCTCCGAAGACCGCACCGACGCCACCCACCGCCGCCGTGGCCACGGTCAGAAAGCGTCGTCGACTGGTATCGACACCCCCATCATTGCTCATTCCCGGGATTCTCCTAGCAACATGTCTGGCCTGGGATGCCGGGGCAGGCGCTAGAGCGCATCCCCATCAACCCGTGATTAACCCGCACAGCGGGCAAAATGCGAGCGGGATTTTACACCCGCGTGTCCCCATTGCCTACTTGCCGGCAATACCCCGCAAAGACATCAGGCTACGGGTCAGAACGTCAAGGAAGCTTGCATTCTCAGCGGGTTTGCCGATCGTGACCCGCAGGCAGTCCTTCAAACCCGGATGACCGCCATCCAAGGACTTGATCAGCACACCGCCTTGGCGCAATGCATCATGAATGGCGGCGGCGTGCCCCGCCGGCACCCGGAACAACAGGAAATTCGCCTCGGAAGGATAGACCGTCACCCTCGGGAGCGCCGCCAATCGTGACGCCAGGGTAGCCCGCTCGGTGCAGATCGCGGCCGCCTGATTCTGCCACACGGCAGGATAACGCAATGCCACCTCGGCCGTGATCTGCGTCAATACATTGATGTTGTAGGGCAGTCGCACCTTGTCGATCTGCGCAATCCAGGCGGCGGGGCCAGCCAGAATCCCCAGC
>JBATEM010000145.1:0-2252 GCA_049664005.1 Candidatus Macondimonas sp. | reverse complement strand
TGATCACCAGGCCATCGACCCCCACCAGCACGTTGAACTCCGACAAATCCCCATGAATCAGCCCCTCGCACAGCATGCGCACGATCTGCGCAATCAGCTCGCGATGCCACGCGCGCGCCACCTCCGCTGCGGGCGCAACGTCATTGAGCCGGGGCGCCGCATTGCCGTCCGCGCCGACGACCAGTTCCATCAGCAACACGCCGTCAAAATAACCATGGGGCTTGGGCACGCGCACGCCTGCGGCGTCAAGCCGGTAGAGCGCGTCCACTTCGGCGTTCTTCCAGGCCGCCTGCTCGACCTCGCGCCCGTGCTTGCTGCGCTTACCCAGGGCGCGCTGGTCTCGGCTGTTGCGGGTCTTGCGCCCTTCCTGATACTCGGCGAGCTTGTGGAAGCCGCGCTGTTCAACGGATTTGTACACCTTGGCGCAGCGCACATCGGCGCCACAGGCCACCAGATAGACGGATGCTTCCTTGCCGCTTTTCAGCGGCCGGATCACGTTATCGACTATGCCATCGTCAATCAGCGGCTGGAGATCTTTCGGGATTTTCATGCGGGATGGGGAATGGGTCTCGAGAGTCGGAGGGGATGGGGAGCGGCCCAATAAACGATTCAGTGTGTCACTTTGAAACCGGATTGGCTTTTCTGTCGCGTTTATAGGCGGCCTCATCCCAGCATGCAAGGCTGACGGCGCGCCATCAAGCCGGCCCATAAAAATCCGGCCTGCAGGGCAGGCCGGATGATCAGGATTCACCGCGACCGCTCGAAGCGGCCTGTTGGAATGCGAGGCGGATTTACTCGGCGCGGATCCAGTTGAACAACTCCACCGCGTTGACCATATCGGTCTCGGTGGCGATGCCGATGATCTGGCCTTTTTCCTCCACCAGCAGGCGCCGGATGCGGTGCTTGAGCATCCGATCGATGCAGGCACTGATGGGTTCGGTCATGGGCACGGTGATCACCGGCGTGGTGGCCATCTCGGCAACGGTCACCTCGGCCGAATTGAGGCCGGCCTGCGCCACCCGCCCCATCACATCGCGCCGCGTCAGAATGCCCCAGCCCAGGCCATCATGGGGTTCCACGATGAGTGAGCTCACGCCGCGCTCGCGCATGAGGCGCACCGCTTCATCAATGGTCTCTGCATGCCCAATGGTGACGAGCTTGCGGGTCATGATGTGGCCGATCGCCGTGGGCTTGCGGCCCGATTCCAGCATGGATTCCATGGGCGCGCTGATGCGCTGGCGCTCACGTAGCTGACGCTCTTCCAGGCGGCGTTGGCGGCGCGCCTCGGCACGGGCCTGGGCGTCGATCCCGGCGCGAATGCGGGTGATGATCTCGTCGGCGAAGGCGCTGGTGCCGACTTCGCGGGCGCCTTCCATCTGGCGGGCGAAGTCGTAGGTCACCACTTTGTCCCGCACCACATCCTGGAAAGCCTCACGGATGACATCGGCCGCCTCCTTCCAGCCGATGAACTCCAGCATGTCGACGCCGCTGAACAGCAGCGAACCGGGATTGACCTTGTCCTGGTTGGCATATTTGGGCGCCGTGCCGTGGGTCGCCTCGAACACCGCCACGCCATCGCCGATGTTGGCGCCCGGCGCGATGCCGACCCCGCCGACCTGCGCGGCAATGGCATCCGACAGGTAATCGCCATTCAGGTTCATGGTGGCGAGCACGTCGAATTCCTGCGGGCGCAGCAGCATGAGCTGGAAAATGATGTCGGCGATGCGGTCCTTGATCAGGATCTTGCCTTCGGGGACCTTGCCGCCATGCTCCTCGAACACCTCGGTCTCGGTGATGGTGCGGTCGCCGAATTCCTCGCGCGCCACCTGATAACCCCAACCACGGAAGGCGCCTTCCGTGTACTTCATGATGTTGCCCTTGTGCACCAGGGTGACGCTCTCGCGGCCCTGGTCGATGGCGTACTGGATTGCCTGGCGCACCAGCCGCTTGCTGCCGAAGGGGCTGATGGGCTTGATGCCCAGGCCCGCGTCCTCGAAGAATTCGGCGCCCATTTCCTCACGCAGGAAGCTCGCGAGCTTCTTGTTTTCCGGCGAGCCCGAGGCATACTCGATGCCGGCATAGACGTCTTCGGTGTTTTCGCGAAAGATCACCACATCGATCAACTGCGGCTCGCGCACCGGGGAGGGAACGCCCGCGTAGTAGCGCACCGGCCGGACACAGGCATAGAGATCCAGATCCTGGCGCAAGGAGACGTTCAGCGAGCGGAAGCCGCCGCCGACGGGCGTGGTGAG
>JBATEM010000144.1:0-9138 GCA_049664005.1 Candidatus Macondimonas sp. | reverse complement strand
CCTTCGATGTAGTCGATGCCGAGCTGGTCGAGTTCGTGGGCAATGGCGATCTTGTCGCCCACGGTGAAATCGACCCCTTGGGTCTGTTGGCCGTCCCGCAGGGTGCTGTCGTAGAGATAGATGCGATTGGCGCTCAAGAGGCAGGTGCTCCAGCAGGATCAAGGGCGCCCCAATCCCACTGGGTCGGGGCGAAGCCTTGATTATAGCTGCCTCGCCCCGCCCGTCACGCCGGATTCAGGCCCGCTCGTGCAGGCCGCACTCCCGCTTCAGTCCGAAGAAGCGCGTGTCCTCCTCGGTCATCCCCTCGCCCAGCGGGCGGGTGGTGTGCACATCGCCGATGGACACATAACCCTTGTGCCACAGCGGGTGGTAAGGCAGCTCGTGGCGGGTCATGTAGAGATAGATGTCACGGTCGGTCCAATCCACCAGGGGGTGGACCTTGATGCGCCCGTTTTGCTGACCCAGGACCTTCAGATGCTGGCGACTGGCGGATTGCTGGCGCCGCAAACCGGTGATCCAGGCCCGCGCGCCCAATTCTTTCAAGGCGCGCTGCATGGGCTCGACCTTGTTCATCTGGTTGTAGCGGTCCAGCCCCTCGACCCCCTGCTCCCACAGCTTGCCGTAGCGGGCTTCCTGCCAGGCCGGGGTCAATGCCGCGCGATAGACGTTCAGATTGAGGCCCAAGCGCTCGGTCAGATCGTCCACATAGCGATAGGTTTCCGGGAAAAGATAACCCGTATCCACCAGAATCACCGGGATATCCGGCCGCTGGCTGGTGACGAGGTGCAAGCACACCGCCGCCTGCGCGCCGAAGCTGGAGGTCAACACAATGGACTTGCCGAATTGTTTCAGCGCCCACGCCACCCGCTCTTCAGCGGTCGCCTCGGCGAGATGGACGTTCAGCGTGTCCGGATCGAGATCCGCGCCGATGGGATGGGAAATTGCCTGAATCGCGTTGGATACGGACATGGCAGGCCTCTCGAAAGAATACCGTCCGAGCCCGGATGGGCTTCGGAGACATAAACTACCAATCCGGCTTTAGCTTATAAAGGAATCAATACCTCTATATTAATCCATGAAAAGAATATGACAGGTCTGACGTAATCGATATGTCAGTTACCCCGCCCCTGCTAGGTAGCGCCTCTCGGCGAAGTCTTCGAGATATCAACCCGCGATCCCATTTGCCCGGACATTGCCGATAATCTCCAAATACTAGCCGCTCGAAAGCGATATCGATGACACAATCTTCTGACCACCGCCCCGATCCATGGGCGCACACCCGCCAGACAGACAAAGGCATCGAAAGCCACGACCTCGTCGAGCACCTGCACGAAGTCGCGCGCTTGGCCGCGGGCCATGCCGCACCTTTCGGCGGCCATGCCTGGGCGCACTTGGCCGGACTGTGGCACGACCTCGGCAAATACCGGCCAGGGTTTCAACGCTACCTGCGCGCGGCGAGTACCGCCGACGCGGAGAACGCGCACATCGAGGGCGGCGCCGGAAGAGTTTCCCACTCCACCGCCGGCGCCCTGCTGGCCTGCGAGCATTTCGGCACGCCAGGCCGCGTGCTGGCGTATTTGATTGCCGGTCATCACGCCGGGCTGTACGACTGGCACTCGGAGTTCAATAGCCTCGAAGCGCGGCTCGGGTCGGAGACCAGCCGCACCGAGTTGGCCGAGGCGTTGGCCGCGGCGCCGCCGGAGATTCTCGACCATGGCGATTTCGCTCCTGACCTGCGCAATCTGCCCGGCGGTTCAGCGGGCTTTGCGCTGTGGCTGCGGATGCTGTTCTCGGCACTGGTCGATGCCGATTTCCTCGACACCGAAGCCTTCATGGATGAAGACGATACTTCCAACTCCCCTGTTAACGCCATCCAGTACCTGATGGAGTTAGCTTAATGAATACTTACTTTCCAGTGGCTGAAAAAGGACCAAACATCTCGTACGTCGCGCACGTGAGAGCAAACACCACGGAATGCCAGTCTCTGGAAGCGCATCTCAGTGGTGTTTCGAAACAGGCCTTGGAATTCGCCGCAAAGTTCGAGTTGGCAACGCACGGCGAGTTGATCGGCCTGCTGCACGACCTTGGTAAATACAGTGCAGCATTCCAAGCCTATATCCAGTCAGCGACAAACCTGCTGAAGCAGGACGAGGACGAAGAGTTTGTCGATGCGGCAGGTCTGAAAGGCAAAATCGATCATTCGACCAGCGGCGCGCAGTTCATCTGGCAACACATGGCAGGCAAAGACCTTCAATCGCAAATCGCCGGAGAAATTCTTGCCTTGTGTGTTGCCTCCCACCACTCCGGCTTGATTGATTGCCTGACTACTTCTCCGGGTAAACCTACTGAAGACGGATTTGCCAGACGCATATCGAAATCAGCAGATAAAACTCACTTGCAGGAAGCACTCGACAAGGCTGACCCGGCACTTCTGAACGAAGCGCGCCGCCTCCTCAAAAAACCTGAAATCACCCAGGCGTTCTTGACTTGGGAAAGTAAAATTATTGGGGCTATCGCAGGCAATACCGCACAGGAAAAGAGCAGGAGCCCCGTCTATAAGCAGCAAATCGGTCTGCTGGTCCGTGCGTTATTCAGTTGCCTGATCGACGCCGACCGCATCGACACCGCCGATTTCGAACACCCCGGCCGTGCCCGGCAACGCCTGCGCGGGAATTACACGCCGTGGGAAACGCTGATCGCGCGGCTCGAATCGCATCTGGCGAAGTTCACGCCGACCCAGCCCATCGACGCCTTGCGGCAGGATATTTCGCGTCACTGTCTTGACGCCGCTGCGCGCGATACCGGCATCTACACGCTGACCGTGCCGACTGGTGGCGGCAAGACGCTGGCGAGCCTGCGCTTTGCACTTCACCATGCGAAGAAGCACGGCCTCGACCGCGTGATTTACGTCATTCCATTCACGTCCATCATCGACCAGAACGCCGAAGTCGTCCGCCGGATACTCGAACCCGAAGGCGTCGAAGCGGGCAGCGTGGTGCTGGAGCACCACTCCAACCTCACCCCAGAAGATCAGACCTGGCGCAGCAAAATCCTCTCCGAAAACTGGGACGCGCCGGTCGTTTACACCACCATGGTTCAACTGCTGGAAACGCTGTTCGGCGTGGGCACGCGCGGCGCACGGCGGATGCACCAGCTCGCCAACGCTGTGCTGGTCTTCGACGAAATCCAGAGCCTGCCGGTGCGCTGTGTGCACATCTTCAACAACGCGATGAATTTCCTCGCCGATCACTGCCGCAGCACGGTCGTGCTTTGCACTGCCACCCAGCCGCTGCTCGATCGGGTCGATCCGGCCAAGGGCGCGATCCGCATCCCGGCCGGCAACGAGCTTATCCGCGACGTGCGGCAGTTGTTCGATGACCTGAAGCGTGTCGATGTGGTGAATCTTCGCAAGCCGGGCGGCTGGTCGCAGGAAGATATTGCGGCGCTGGCGCGGGAGCAGGTCGAAACCGTCGGCAGTTGCCTCGTGATCGTGAACACGAAAAAAGCCGCGCAAGCGCTTTACCGCTTATGCCGCACTCACCCGGACACTGCCGTCTTCCACCTCAGCACTAACATGTGCCCTGCGCACCGCAAGGCCAGGCTCGACGCCATCCGTAGCCGTATGGAAGCGATCCCGCCGTTGCCGACCCTGTGCTTCAGTACACAGTTGATTGAAGCCGGGGTCGATGTTGATTTTGCGTCGGTCATCCGCTACGCCGCCGGGCTCGATTCCATTGCGCAGGCGGCCGGGCGCTGCAATCGTAACGGGCGACTCGTCTGCGGCAAGGTGTACGTCGTCAATCCGCGCGACGAGGACGAGAACCTGAGCAAACTGCCCGACATTCTGATCGGGCGCGAGAAGGCCAACCGCGTGCTCGACGACTACGATGCTGACCCGGAAAAATACGGCTCGAACCGCATCGGCCCGGAAGCGATGGCTTGGTACTACAAGAACTATTTCTTCGACCGCGCCGGCGAAATGGGCTACCCCGTATCCGCCAATACACTCGGGCGCGACGACACTCTGCTCAACCTCCTATCGAACAACCCGTTGGCTGTCAGCGACTACGCGCGCACCAAAAAGCAGGCGCCGGCGCGCTTCCTGCGGCAATCCTTCATGAGCGCCGCGCGCGTTTTCAAAGCCATCGACGCCCCGACGCGCGGCGTGATCGTGCCGCACGGCGAAATCGGCAAAGTGCTCATCGCCGAGTTGTGCGCGGCTTATTATGCCGACAAGGAATTCGAGCTGCTGCGCCGCGCCCAGCAATACAGCGTCAACGTCTTGCCGCACCAACTGGAAGCCTTGAGCCGTGCCAAGGCCGTGCGCGAAATCCAGGACGGAACCGGCATTCTTTACCTGGCCGACGCCCGCTACTACAGCGAGGAATTCGGTCTTTCCGACAACCCCGAAGGTTTGATGGAGGTTCTCTGTGTCTCACCGTAACAGCATCGAATTCAAGGTCAGCGCGCGCCATGCGCTCTTCACCGATCCGCTCACCCGCATCGGCGGCGAGAAATGCTCGTACCACCTGCCGACGTACGAAGCGCTCAAAGGCATCGCCAAGTCGATCTACTGGAAGCCGACCTTTGTCTGGGTCATCGACGACGTGCGGTTGATGAAGCCGATCCGCACCCAGACCAAGGGCACGAAACCGCTCGACTACGGCGGCGGCAACACGCTCGCCATCTACACCTTCCTCGCGGATGTCGAATATCAGGTTCGCGCCCATTTCGAGTGGAACGAACATCAGCCCGAGCTGGCGGACGACCGTATCGACGGGAAACACTTCGCCATCGCCAAACGAATGCTGGAACTCGGCGGGCGGCAGGACATTTTTCTCGGTACGCGCGATTGCCAGGGCTATGTCGAACCCTGCGAGTTCGGTTCGGGAACAGGGCACTACGACGATATCGACCGCGTGGACTATGGCCTGACGTTCCACGGTTTCGACTACCCCGACGAGACCGGCGAAGCGATGCTCGTGGCGCGCTTCTGGCGACCCGTCATGGAATTCGGACGGGCGCGCTTCCCAAGGCCGGAAGCCTGCGACATCCGTAAACCCATCCGTCCCATGACCGCAAAGCGATTCGGCAAGGACAATCTGCGCAGCGTCGAAGCCGAAGCCAGCGAATTGGGGGTGTGAGATGAGCTGGATACAAAAGTTGTACGAGACCTATGAGCAGTGCAAGGGGCACGAACCTGAAGGGGCGGAACGCCTGCTCCCTGTCAGCCACACCTTTCAGCAAGCGCACGTAGAAGTCACGCTGGATTCACACGGCAACTTCAAATCAGCACGGACGTTGGGCAAGGAAGAGACCGTCATCCCCGCGACTGAAAAGTCGGCTGGTCGGACCGGCAAAGCGCCGCCGCCGCACCCGCTGTGCGACAAGGTCCAGTACTGCGCGGGTGACTACAAGGATATGGGAGGTGGCAAACCTTCATTTTTCAACGACTATGAAACGCAATTAACAGATTGGTGTGCGTCCGCCCATAGCCATCCCAAAGCGGAAGCGATCCTTGCCTACATACGGCAAAAACGGGTCGTCGCGGACTTGGTCGCCGAAAGCGTCCTGCATGTCGGGGTTGATGGAAAACTGCTGAACAACTGGGGGGGCGACACCCCAGCACCCGAGGTATTCAAGGTTCTTACACCGGATGTCAAAACCAAGTTGCGTGACCAGGGGAATGTTTTTATCCGTTGGCGGGTTCACGAGCCAGACAACCCCTGCACAGCAGTCTGGGAAGACGAAAGCTTGCAGTCAGCCTGGGCGAGCTACGACGCCAGCGCCAAGGAAACGCCGGGGTTCTGCATGGTGACGGGCGAAACCGGAGTCAACCTGGCCTTGAGCCATCCCAAGCGTATCCGCCACGCTGGCGACGGCGCAAAACTCATTAGTGCCAACGACGGCTCGGGTTACACCTTTCGTGGCCGGTTTACCGACGACACCGGCCAGCAAGCCTGCGGTGTTGGCTATGAAGTCACGCAAAAGGCCCACAACGCACTGCGCTGGCTGATCCAGCGTCAGGCCTACCGCAACGGCGATCAGGCGATCGTCTCATGGGCCGTAGGCGGCGCGCCAATTCCCGATCCTTTCGGCAGTTCGCTCACGCTGCTGCTCGCAGGCGGCGATGCGACTGAGCTATCCGCCGTCGTCGCCGACACCGACGCGGGGCAAGCCTTCGCCAAACGCATGAATCTGGTGATGAAAGGCTATCGAGCCCACCTCGGCCCGACCGCCGACATCGTCGTCATGGGGCTGGATTCCGCCACGCCCGGACGAATGGCGATCACCTTTTATCGCGAGCTGACCGGTTCGGAGTTTCTGGAGCGCATCGAACGCTGGCACAGCGACTTCGCCTGGCATCAGAACTTCGGCAAGGACAAGCATTTTGTCGGCGCACCCGCGCCGCATGACATTGCCGAGGCCGCGTATGGGCGTCGCCTCGACGACAAGCTCAAAAAGGCCACGATCGAACGCCTGTTGCCGTGCATCGTCGATGGCCAAGCGTTTCCGCGCGACCTCCTTGAATCGACGATACGCCGCGCCTGTAATCGGGTCGGGCTGGACCGCTGGGAGTGGGAAAAATGTCTGGGTATCGCCTGCGGTCTGTACCGGGGCGCTTTCAAAAACGAGGGGTACGAGATGACACTGGAAACCGACCGGCGCAGCCGGGATTATCTGTATGGGCGTTTGCTGGCGGTCGCCGAGCATATTGAAAGCCGCGCCCTATACGTGGCAGGTGAAAAGCGCGACACCATGGCCTCCAAATTGATGCAGCGATTCGCCGACCGGCCTGCGAGCACTTGGCGAATTATCGAGCCTGCGCTCAAACCGTACATCTCCAGATTACGTGCAAAGCGCGCGGGATTCATGTTCGAGATGGACAAGCTCCTGGATGAAATCATCCCAGGTTTCATCGGTGATGACTTTCTCGACGACAGCAAGCTCTCTGGCGAATTCCTGCTCGGCTACCACTGCCAGCGGCAGGTGCTGAACCCGCCCAAGCCCGCCGCCGCTGCGGCGGCTGATGAAGATACCCCTGCCGAATAATTCACGAGGACACACCCATGAGTACCCTGCAAAACAAAATCGACTTCGCCGTGATCTTTCGCGTCACCAACGCCAACCCGAACGGCGACCCGCTGAACGGTAACCGCCCACGCACCGATTATTCGAACTACGGCGAGATGAGCGACGTGTCGATCAAGCGCAAAATCCGCGACCGCCTGTTGGAACGCTGGATTGACGCGGGCCGTAACGACGATGGCAACATGATTTTCGTGCAGTCGGACGACCGCAAGGCCGATGATGCCAAAAGCCTACGCGCTCGCGCCGAGGCTGGTTTGGGGAAGGAGTTGGGCTCGGACAAGACCTCCGATCTGGCGTGCAGAAAATGGCTGGACGTACGCGCCTTCGGCCAGCTCTTCGCGCTCAAAAGCAACAAGAAAGCCGGCAAGAAAAACGACGACGGGTCGGATGCCGAGGGCGATACCGGCGTATCCATCGGCATACGCGGGCCGGTCACGGTGCAATCCGCTTTCAGCGTCGCACCCATTGACATCACTAGCCTGCAAATCACCAAGAGCGTGAGCGGCGAAGGTGACGGTGCAAAGCGCAGTTCGGACACGATGGGCATGAAGCACCGCGTTGATCGAGGTATTTACGTCGTTTACGGCAGCATGAACCCACAACTCGCTGAGAGGACTGGTTTCTCCAGCGCTGACGCCGAGGCAATCAAGCAGGTGTTGCCCAAACTGTTCGAGAACGACGAGTCGTCTGCTCGCCCGGCCGGCAGCATGGAAGTATTGAAAGTTATCTGGTGGCAGCACAACTGCAAGGCGGGTCAGTATTCTGCCGCCAAGGTTCATCGGACCCTGACAGTCCATCCCGATGGGCGTTTCGAACTCGTGTCATTGCCGGAGCTTGAACCAGAGGTTATTGGTGGATTTTAGTATCCGACGATGTACGTACCGCGCGGCTTTGAGTACGGCTAAGTGGCTTTAAAATAAGGTTATTTGCCGCCTGGCGTGAGCTTGCTGCGCAAGGTGTGAACCTCTACCGCCGCCCCGCCCAATACCCCGGGCGGCGGCTGTGGTTGGCAACCGCGATGATGCGAATGTGGTCGGGATACACCCGGTAGATCAGCGAATAAGGAAACTTCGGCAAAGTGAACGCGCGCATTTTGTACTGGCTTGTAACGCCCAATTCCGGGAATGCCCCGAGCAATGCCAGCGCGTGTTCGAATTCGTTGGCGAAATCATCTGCAGCGGCAAATGCCAGTTCTTCGAGATACCAGTCGATAGCCGCTTCGAAATCCGCCAATGCCTCGTCGGAAAGGCTAATCCGCATGGGCTGCTTTGGCTGCGCCAATGCGAGCACGGATTCTGGACATAGCCTCGTCTGCCGGAATCCATTGCGTGCGTCCTGCTTCCATGTCCGCCACGCGCCGGGCGACTTCATCGCCCCAGGCTTGGGCGATGGCTTCGGGCGACTCTTTGGGCACATCTTCCAGGCTTACGATAAGGCGGTGGATGAGTTCGCCGCGCTCTTGCGGCGAAAGCTGCAAGGCCTGGGTTTCAACCTCTTTCAAAATTGCTGCCATGACTTGCTCCTGTAACAGCTGTCTGGCGGAAAGGGTAGCACTTGCGGCATGACCGAGACAGACCCGATTCCGCTTTCTGCCCTCCAGCACTGGTGCTATTGCCCGCGCCAGTGCGGACTGATCCATCTGGAGCAGGCGTTCGCGGACAACATCCACACCGCCCGTGGCCAGGCGGTGCATCGGCTGGTGGATACGCCGGGTTACGAGATGCAAGCGGGCGTCAAGGTGGAGCGAGCCTTGCCGCTGTGGTGCGACCGCCTGGGACTGATCGGCAAGGCGGATCTGGTGGAGTTCCATCCCGATGGCCGGATTTTTCCAGTCGAGTTCAAGCACGGTCGGCGCCGGCAAAAGCATCACGACGATGTCCAGCTCGCCGCCCAGGCGCTGTGTCTGGAAGAAATGCTCGGCCGGCCGGTAACCCACGGCGCCATTTATCACGCCAGCAGCCGGCGTCGGCGCGAGGTGGCGATCACCCCGGCGCTGCGCGCGCTGGTGGTCGAGACCGCCGATGCCATCCGCGCCATGTTGACCAG
>JBATEM010000143.1:0-1809 GCA_049664005.1 Candidatus Macondimonas sp. | reverse complement strand
GGGCGGGGCAGCGGCAAGGGAACCAGCCGATAGGGGCGGCCGTCTGCGCGGCGCAGCGCGGCCAGTTCCGCTGCCATGGCCCGCAGGGGCGCGAAATGGACATCCTCGGGATCCTCGCAGGCTTGATAGACGAGGGTGGCTGGATCGGCAAAACGCGCCAGGGTGTCGATGTGTCCGTCCGTGTCGTCGCCTTCCAGATGGCCATGCGTCAGCCACAACACCCGCTCGATGCCCAGATGCAGGCGAAGCTGGGCTTCGACGGTCGTCTGCGTCACGCCCGGATTGCGCCGTGGATCGAGCAGGCAAGAGGCCGTGGTGAGCAGGTTGCCATGCCCGTCGCTTTCCAGGGCGCCGCCTTCCAGTACGAAATCCACCCGCCGCCGCGGTATCTCGCCGAATACGCCCGCGTTGTGCAGGCGGGCGGGGATGGCGTCATCGAGATCGCTGGGGTATTTGCCACCCCAGGCATTGAAGTGGAAATCCAGCAGCACCGGCTGGCTGTTCTCCAGCACGGTGAGCGGGCCGTGGTCGCGCACCCAGGAGTCATTGCTCGGCGCAACGGCGATGTGCAGGCGCGCCGCCTGGGCGGGGGAAGGATCAATCCGGGCGCGCACCGCATCGACCAGCGCGGCGTGATGCACGGCCACCAGCAAATGCTCACGGGCGAGCACGGCCTGGGCGATGGCGGCGAAGGTAGCCTCGGCTGCCGCCAGATTGGGCGCCCAATCGGTTTCGCTGTGAGGCCAGGTCAGCAGGATGGCGGACTGGGGTTCCCATTCAGCAGGGAAGCGCACGGCAGGAGCGGGCATGGCGGGGGTCCAGATAGCGGTCGGTATGGGGCGGGAGTAGAGCATAATTGCCATGACGGCTCCAAGCGCGCCGCATGCAACAGGGGCGATGTCTAGGGATACCGCGGGAGGATCGATGCGTCGGGCGATGGTAATCGGCCATGTGGCCTTCGAGGATCTGGGAAGCTTGGCGCCGGCGCTTGCGACGGCGGGTTTCACGATCCGCACTTGCCAGGCGGGAGTGGACGCCATTCCATGGGATGAAGGGCTTGCTTGCGACCTGTTGGTGGTGCTGGGCGGTCCGATCGGGGTCTATGAGGAGGCGGTGTATCCCTTTCTCAAGCTGGAGAAGGATCTGGTCGCCGCGCGGCTGGCCCGCGGTGGGGTGACGCTGGGGATTTGTCTGGGCGCCCAGATCATGGCGGCAGCCTTGGGCGCGCGGGTCTATCCGGGGGCTGCGGGCAAGGAAATTGGCTGGAGTGCCTTGCAGCCCACACCGGCGGGCCACACCGTGTCTTGTCTGGCGCCGCTGTTTGCGCCCGGAGTGTCGGTATTGCACTGGCATGGCGATACCTTCGATCTGCCGGCGGGGGCAGTGCATCTGGCCAGCAGCACGCGATATGCCCACCAGGCTTTTGCCCATGGCGATCATGGATGGGCGTTCCAGTGCCATCCCGAGGTGCGCGGTGCGGACCTGGAACGCTGGTTCATCGGCCATGCCTGTGAGCTGGGGCAGGCAGGAGTGGACATCGCCGCGTTGCGAGCCGAGAGCCAGCAACAGGCGCCTGCCCTGGAGCGAGCCGCTGCCACGCTGTGGTCGGAATGGCTGGCCGCGCGCTTTGGCTGAAGCGGGTTGCCCCTCACCACAGGCTGCGCGGATGGGAGGTGTGCTAAGGATGCTCTGCACAACCGACCCGATCGGCGACAATCTGTCTCCGTCAGGAGCATGTTGAGGGGAGCCACATGAAGCAGCGAAGTCTGTCCGAGACTCGGTTCGACCGTCGTCCGAAGGCGACGAAGC
>JBATEM010000142.1:0-3037 GCA_049664005.1 Candidatus Macondimonas sp. | reverse complement strand
CAATAGCCCAGCAGCAGGGTGAGATTGCCGACATAGAGCGGATGGCGGACCAGGGCATAGGGGCCATCCTGGGCCAGCTCCTGATCTTTCTTGATGTGTCCGGATGCCCATAGCCGTACCAGCAGCCCCACGGCAATGAGGCCCGCAGCGACGGAGAAACTCACCGGCCCCGTCGGCGCACCCGTTGCGCACAGCAGGGCAATCAGGGCAATTCCGAGAAACTGACGGTATTTATCGCGGCGATGCGCCAGATTATGGCGGACATGCAAGGCTTTGCTGGACATGGCGTCTCCTGACGGAGGATTCCGGAGTGGGCGCCACTTTATGCCGGTGCACGGATGTGATCAAGGTGGTTTGGCCTGGACAGGTCAGGGCGGCGCCGACTGTTTCCATTTGCACAGGCCACCGCAGTCAAAAAAAGGGCCTTCACAAGGAAGGCCCAATAGAGTCCAACTGGCGATACGGATCGTTGGCTCAGGGCGTAAAGCTGATTCCGATGGGCGTGACCATGTCGGCCACGGTGCTGCCGAAAATCGGGATGGAGCTGATCAGGGTCGTGCGGACGGCCGCATTGACGGGTGGCAGGACGACGTCATTGACCACGGTCAGGCCCCTGTCGCGTACAGTGGGAACCAGGTTGGGCTTCTTGGTGCTCACGAGCTGATAGACGCCGCTGGCGGGCGTGGCGGCCAGCACGGCGGTGTCGAAGGTATACAAGCTGATGCTGCCGGCGGACAACGAGTATCTGCCCTGGGCTTCCACAGCGGACAGTTCGTCGAGACTCATGGCCTTCATGTCGGCTTGGGCGGCCATGGGCAGCAAGACCATGGCGGTGAGGCCCAGCAGGGTGCGGAAATTCTTCATGGGTACATCTCCCTCGGTGATTGTTTTGTCGGTTCGGATTGAACTCCCGATGCCGGTCTGTTTGAGACGCCGGTCGGGTCGACAAGGTTTATGCAGGGGATGTGCCAGTTATTTAACTTAATGATAAATAAGTATTTTTATTGTAAGCCGGCTGCCCGAGTGACACCGGCCGTCAGCTTGTGACGTCCCGCCGGACGTGGCGCGTCACTCCGCAACCCGAGTCACTCGCCCCAATGCTTCACCCATGCATATGGCGCCATCATTCTGGCGTTCGGGGGCCCAGGCCGTATGCCCGGGGCTGAATAGCAGAATCACGGTGGAGCCCATGTTGAAGCGGCCCAGCTCCGCGCCTCGCGCCAGGCGAGGTTCGCCATTGAAGTTCTGCCAGTGCGGCGCTTTGCCATAGGGCGGCGTCACCACGCCGGACCAGACGGTTTCCATGCTCCCCACGAAAATCGCGCCCACCAGGATCACAGCCATGGGACCGGCGCCGGTCTCGAACACGGTGATGAGCCGTTCGTTGCGGGCATAGAGATTCGGGACCGTGCGGGCGGTGGCGTCATTGACACTGAACAGCCGGCCCGGAATGTAGCCGGTGCGGAGCAGGGCGCCGGAGAGCGGCATGTGGATGCGGTGATAGTCGCGCGGGGAGAGGTAGATCGTCGCGTAGGATCCGCCGGTGAACGCCTGGGTCAACGCTGCATCCCCGCCCAGCAGGGCGTCGAGTGCAAAGTAATGGCCTTTGGCCTGGATCAGCGTGGCGCCATCCAGAACGCCGATCTGGCTGATGTGGCCGTCCACGGGGCTTGCGACCACCAGTTCCCCAGGCGCCAGAGGGCGGGCATCTTGTCGCAGCGCGCGGGTAAAGAAGGCATTGAAGTGGGGATAATGATCCGGATCGGCATTTTCGGCTTCTGTGAGATCGATGTCATAGAGCGCCGAAAAGGCACGGATGAAAGCGTTTTTGAACGGCTGCCAGGTAATGCGGGTCAGCCGGTGCATGATTCCGGAAAGGGCGTGCTGGGGCAGATGGTCCTGCAGCCAGGCATTGGCCTGGTCGAGGCGGCTGGGTTCGGTCATGGTTTCCTCGGCAGGCAGGGGCGATGGCGGCGCAGCATGCAGCGACAGCGGTGAGCAGGCGACAGCAAGGGCCAGAATGAGCAGATCAAGGCGAATGATTCCACAGATGCGCATGGCTTGGCATGGTTTCCGTTCAGGGCGGTCGTTTATGATAGGCGATTACCCAAAGCAAGGATGGATGGGCATGGAGCAACTTGAACCGGTGGCGGAGGCCTTGGTCACGCTGACCGACTGCATCCGCTGGGGCGCCAGCCAGTTCAACGCCGCTGGCCTGCATTTCGGCCACGGGACGGACAACGCATTTGACGAGGCCTTCGGCCTCGCATTGCAAACCGTGCACCTGCCGTTCGATCTGCCACCGCGCTATCTGGACGCCCGGCTCACCCTTGCGGAACGCCTGGCCATCCTGCGCCTGTTCGAGCGGCGCATCCGTGAGCGCCTGCCCGCCGCCTACCTGACCGGGGAAGCCTGGTTCGCCGGCTTGCCGTTCCATGTGGATAGCCGTGTGCTGGTGCCGCGCTCGCCCTTGGCCGAATGGATCGCGCGCGGCTTCGAACCCTGGCTTGAGGCGGAGGAGGTCACGCGGATCGTGGACATCGGCACCGGCAGCGGTTGCATCGCGGTGGCTTGCGCCCTGGCCTTCCCCGAGGCGCAGGTTGATGCGGCGGATGTGGATGCCGGCGCGCTGGAGGTGGCGGCCCGCAACATCGCGCGCCACGGCCTGATGGATCGGGTTCATCCCTATCGGACCGATGTGTATCAGGGGCTGCCGGTGGGCCGTTACGATCTCATCATCAGCAATCCGCCGTATGTCGATGCCGCCGATTTCGCCAGCTTGCCCGCCGAGTACCGCCACGAGCCGAGCCATGCCTTGGCGGCCGGCGCCGATGGCCTGGATGTGGTGCGCCGTATCCTGGCCGGCGCCGGTGCGCGCCTGAATCCGGGCGGCATTCTGGTGGTGGAGGTGGGCAACAGTGCCGAGGCCGTGGCTTGCACCTGGCCCGGCGTGCCGTTCACCTGGCTGGATTTCGAGCATGGGGAGGACGGTGTGTTCCTGCTCACTGCCGAGCAACTGGCTGAACACGCCGCTGCC
>JBATEM010000141.1:0-5905 GCA_049664005.1 Candidatus Macondimonas sp. | reverse complement strand
TGGATCGCGCGCTTGTGCGAAACCCATCGCTACCCGCACCCGGTCGCGGCGGTGACGCTGGTCGAGACCCACATCTCCTGGGTCCTGCTCACCGGCGAACGGGTCTACAAGATCAAGAAACCCGTGGATTTCGGGTTCCTGGATTTCTCCACCCTGGAGCGGCGACGGCATTTCTGCGAGGAAGAGGTTCGCCTCAACCGCCGCTTCGCGCCGGCGCTTTACTTGGGCGTGACGCCCATCACCGGCACGCCGGATGATCCGCGGATCGATGGCGCGGGTGCGCCCTTCGAGTACGCCGTGCAGATGATGCAATTCGATCAGGAAGCGTTGCTTGATCGCCAGGTCGTTGCAGGCGCTTTCGCGTCGCAAGAGGCCTTCGCCCTCGGTACGACCCTGGCCCGCCTGCACCAGGCACTGCCTCCGTTGCCGGTGGACTCGCCCTTCGGCGACGCGCAGGGCGTCTGGCAGCCTGTTGCCGCCAACTTCGATGCGCTGCGGCCGCGGCTGACAGCCGCGCAGCCCTCGCAGCTTCTGGTGCGGTTGCGTGACTGGAGCGCGCGCGCGTTCCAACAGTTGAAGCCGCTCATCGCAGCGCGCAAGCGCGGCGGCTGGGTCAGGGAATGTCATGGCGACCTGCATCTGCGCAATATCGCGCGTATCGATGATCGCTTTGTGCTGTTTGACTGCATCGAGTTCGACCCGGCGCTGCGGGCAATCGATGTACAAAGCGAGCTGGCGTTCCTGCTCATGGATCTGGACGACCACCAGCGCCCCGACCTTGCCACCATGGCCTTGAACGGTTACCTGGAACAAAGTGGCGACTATGAAGGGCTGGCGCTGCTCGATTTCTACCGGGTCTATCGGGCGCTGGTGCGGGCCAAGGTGAGCGCCCTGCGCGCGGATCAGCAGGACGCGCCGCAAGAAAGGCAAAACTGCCTGACCGAAGCGGAAACCTACGTGCAGCTCGCCCATGCTTATCTGGAACGGGAGCGGCCCTGGCTCGCGATCACCCACGGCCTCTCCGGCAGCGGTAAATCCACCCTGGCCCTCGGGCTTGCGGCGGCCACCGGCGCCATCCGGATCCGCTCGGACGTCGAGCGCAAGCGGCTGTTCGCGATTGCCCAGGACGATCATGACGCGCCCCCCGACCTGTATGGCCCCGCGGCCAGCGAACAGACCTTCAACCGCATGGAAGCCATCGCGACCCGCATTCTGGCGGCGGGCTTTCCGGTGATTGTCGATGCGACCTTTCTGGAGCGCAGCTTGCGCGATCGCTTCCTCGCCATCGCGACGGCACGGGGCGCGCCGGGGGTGATCCTCTCGCTGCAGGCCGATCCCCAAATCTTGCGTGCGCGTCTGGCCCGGCGCCAGGCGGACGTTTCCGATGCCAATGTCGCCGTACTGGAAGTGCAGCTCACTCGGCAGGAAGCACTGACACCCACCGAACGCCAACAGACGCTCCACGTGGACGCCGCGCAAGCCTTCGATTTCCCGGATCTGTACCAGCAGTTGCGGCGCCTGATTCCGGGCTGATGGAATGGCGCATCGCCCACGCTGAACCTGCGCGCCTCGTGACCGCGGCCGTGGTGCGCTGCAATCGAAGGAGCCAGATTCTGATCACACCCCGCCGCGCCGTAAGCCTCGCCTGTCGCTTGTTTCAAGTGCTGCGTGGACTCGGCCGCCACGAAGTGTCCTTGCTCCTCTGGGTGGCCGCGCTGTTCGGCGGCATCTGGGGCTTCGTCGAAATTGCCGAGGCCGTGATGGGGCAGGAGACCCATGCGCTGGATGAGGCCCTGCTGCTTGGCTTGCGCAGCCCCACCGATCCCCGCGATCCGCTGGGCCCGCAATGGCTGGAGGAAGTGGCGCGCGACCTGACCGCGCTGGGGAGTGTAGGTGTGCTTACCCTGGTGACGGTCGGCGTGCTCGTCTATCTCTTGCTCACCCGTCACATGCGGGCGGCCGGATTCACTCTGGCCGCCATGGGCGGGGGAATGCTGCTCACCCATCTTCTCAAACTGGGCTTTGGTCGCCCAAGACCTGATCTGGTACCCCACGCAGCGGCTGTCTACACGGCCAGCTTCCCCAGCGGCCACGCCATGATGGCCGCCATCACCTACCTCACGCTCGCTGCCATGTTGAGCCGGGTGGAGCGGCGTTGGCACATAAAGGCGTATCTGCTGCTGGCGGCTGTCAGCGTCACCGGGGTGGTGGGGATAAGCCGGGTTTACCTCGGCGTCCACTGGCCCACCGACGTGCTGGCGGGTTGGGCCGTGGGCGCCGCGTGGGCAGCGCTGTGCTGGCTCATCGCCCGCTGGATCCAGCGCAAAGCATCCCCTGGCGTCTGATGCCGGCACACGGGCAGCGGCGGTGCGATGAACAAAGCGAGCATCGGGTATCATCCAAGGGCTTGGCAATGGGGCGGCCCAACGTGCGTGAATGAAGCGCGCTCGCAACAAGCGCCGCGCGTATCCTGCACTACCCGTGAACGCCGCTCTTGTCTCACCGCCATCCGCGAATCTTGGGCGCGATCGCTGCCTGCCGGAGATCCTGCATGACCTGTCTGCTTCCATGAGCGTGCCGAACACCCCGCTACTCGCAGCTGACGAGCCGCCGCCTTGGCATGTCGAGCGCGCGGCAGGCCCGTCGCCCTGGTTCCTGGTTTGCGATCACGCGGGCACGCGGATCCCCAGACGCCTGGGCACGCTCGGCCTGGACCCGACGGCGCTGGCCAGCCATATCGCCTGGGACATCGGGGCGGCGGCGGTTGCTTCCGGGCTGGGTGCGGCACTGGATGCCACCGTGATCCTCCAGCCCTATTCCCGGCTGGTAATCGACTGCAACCGGCCGCCGCACAGCCTCGATGCCATCGTCGGCCTCAGCGAGCACACGACGATTCCCGGCAATCAGGCGGTTTCCCCTGCCGAAGCTGCCGCACGCGAGCGGGAGATCTTCGCGCCCTACCACGCGCGCATTTGCGAGTTACTGGATGCGCGCCTGCGGCAGGGGCAGCCCACGTTACTCATTGCCCTGCACAGCCTCACGCCGGTGTATCTCGGTGTTGCGCGACCCTGGCAGGTCGGCGTGCTCTACCATCGCGATGCCCGTCTGGCGCATGCGCTGGCCCAGGCATTGATTGCTGAAGGCGATCTGGTGGTGGGCGACAACCAGCCCTATGCGGTCAGCGATGAGACGGACTACGCGATTCCGCGTCATGGCGAGGCGCGCGGGCTGGCGCATGTGGAGCTGGAAATTCGGCAGGACCTGATCGCCGATGCAGCGGGACAATCGGCATGGATCCAGCGCCTGAGCCGCCTCCTCGGCTCAATCGAGCGTACACTGGTCGCCTGATCGCGCATCGAAGTCCACGCCCGGCGGCCTGCGCCGCTTCAGCCCTGATTCGCCATTTGTTTCCCGCGCGCGTCAGCGCCGGCGTGTGATCGCCCAAGGGAGGACGCCATGCAGATTCGCCTGGGTTACGACATGGTTTACCAATGCCCGCAGCCGACGCCCATGATCGTCACGCTCAACGTGCACTACACGCGCGTCTCCGACCTCGTGCGCCCCGATCAGATGCGCACCGATCCCTGGGTGCCGATGACCATGTATCGCGATGGCTTCGGCAATTGGTGCACGCGCCTCGTGGCGCCGGCGGGGCGCATCCGGCTGAGCGCCGATACCGTGATCAATGACCGCGGCACACTCGATCCGGTATTTCCGATGGCGCTACAGCATCCGGTGGAATACCTGCCGGAAGAAACCCTGGTCTATCTGCTGCCGAGCCGCTATTGCGAGTCCGACCTATTGTCCGAAGCGGCTTGGCAGCTGTTCGCCTGGACGCCGCTGGGGTGGCCGCGCGTGCAGGCGATCTGTGATTTCGTCCACAACCACATCGTATTTGGCTACGAATACGCCCGGCCCACGAAAAGCGCCTGGGAGGTCTTCAACGAACGCTGCGGCGTATGCCGCGATTTCGCCCATCTCGCGATCGCCTTCTGCCGCAGCCTCAACATTCCGGCGCGCTATTGCACCAACTATCTGGGCGACATTGGCGTGCCGCCGGTGACGGCGCCGATGGATTTTGCCGCCTCGATGGAAGTCTTTCTGGGCGGCGCCTGGCACAGCTTCGATCCGCGCAACAACCGCCCGCGTATCGGCCGGGTGCTGATCGCCCGCGGCCGCGATGCGGCCGATGTGGCGATCACGACGACCTATGGCCAGCATACGCTGGAGAGCTTCAAGGTCTGGACGGACGAGGTCCTGGCCTGAAATGGCGCCGAACCCCTGATCCAGGCCAGCATTGAAAAAACAACCATGGCTTGAATTAAGTTATTAGCGCAGGGGTTAGCAGGCATCGCGCCGGCCATTTCCCGCAAGCCCCTTCTTTACGCTGTTCGTCCTTGATTGATACGGAAAACGCCACTGTGCGCCGTTCTTCCCGACTGCCCGGGCGCGGTCACGATCCGCGACGGGCATCCACGCTGTGTTCCCCCGGACCCAGCAGAAGCACCGCCATCGCGGTGAGCAAATAGAAGGCCTGCAGTTCAAGCCGCCAGCCGCCGGTTTCAGTCAGCATCAGGAAGTGGCCGCTGTGAACCAGCAACAGCGCCACCAGCATGTTGCCCAAGATGAGCAGCGCGCCCAGGCGGGTGAACAAGCCGACGATGACCAGCAATGGCCCGAGCACCTCGCCGGCATACACGCCCCACGCCAGCAGCGCTGGCCAGCCTCGTGCCGTCACCATGCCCACGATCGGATCAATGCCGCCGATCAGTTTGTCGACGCCGTGGAACAGCAGCAGCGCGCCCAGGGTCACGCGCAACACCAGCTTGCCCAGATCATCCATCGTCAACCCCCCCAATGGTTGTAGCGCAGCCCATCAACATTGGGCGCTCAAAAAGGCACCGGCCGCATCGATCGACGGGGCTTCATGCGAAACGCCGATCAATGGCCTTCTACTCATCTTCACTCCGCGCTTCAATGCCGACCACCTCGCCTTGAAATGTCGTGATGGCCATGACGATCGGCCGACAGCACACGCTGCAATCCTCGATGTACTCCTGGTTCCCCACCGAGCAATCCACGACCACCTCGATTTGTTCCCAGCAATAGGGGCATTGGACGAATGCGGTTTCAAGATGCTGCATCGTATCTCTCACTGCGTTTGCGATAAGCCCAAAACCCACCCAATCCTACGCGCTGGGGACCCCCGTTCAGCGGTCGCGATGCGCACCATGGCGGTTCCGTCGCAGTTGCGATGACATCCTGGCTGGTTCACATCCCGCTGCGCGCGGCATCCCTTCTATTCTGATGCTGCATGTGGAAATGACAGGCTACAGAAAACGGAATCATCGCGCGTCCAGCCTGACCTCGCCCGCTCGGATTGGGGTTGGGCTCAGGTCAGGGCGGCGTGGACGACGGCGACGATCTCGTACGAGCGCAGGCGTGCCGGGTGATCGAACATCTGCGACGTGATGATCAGTTCGTCAGGCTGCACCCGTTCGATGAAGCTCGCCATGCGTGCCTGCACGGCGTCCGGCGCCCCGATGGCGCTGCACGAGAGCACCTGGTCGAGCATGGCGCGCTCCATCGGCGCCAGGCTGTCCAGGTAGCCTGGAACCGGCGGCGGCAGCTTGCCGGGCCGACCGCTGCGCAGCGCCACGAAGGCCTGCTGCATGGAGCTGGCCAGCAGCTGCGCCTGTTCATCCGTGTCGGCGGCGAACACGTTGTAGCCGACCATCACATAGGGTGATTGCAGCTGCTGCGACGGGCGAAACTGCCTGCGATACACGTCGACGGCTTGCTGCATCTGGCCAGGCGCAAAGTGCGAGGCAAAGGCAAACGGCAGGCCCAGGGCCGCCGCCAGCTGGGCGCCAAACAGGCTGGAGCCCAGAATCCACACCGGCAC
>JBATEM010000140.1:0-3293 GCA_049664005.1 Candidatus Macondimonas sp. | reverse complement strand
CGCCAGTCCGGCGCGTTCCGGCGACACCCTGGCGGGCGTCGGCGCGGGGAGCCGCGAGGAGCGCATGGCCGCCTGCATGGCGCTGGCCGAGGTGCCGCTCCAGCGTTTTCTTGACGAGGCGGTGGTCCCCTACGAAAGCGACGAAGTCACCCGCCTGATCATCGACTGTCACGACGCCGACGCCTTTGCCCCCATCAGCCATCTGACCGTCGGTGATTTTCGCGACTGGCTGCTGCTCGACAGCACCGACGCGGCGACGCTGACGGCGGTCGCGCCCGGCATCACCCCGGAAATGGCCGCCGCCGTCAGCAAGTTGATGCGCAATCAGGATCTGATCCTGGTGGCCAGGAAATGCACGGTGATCACCCGTTTTCGCAACACCATCGGTCTGCCCGGCCATCTGTCGGTGCGCTTGCAACCCAACCATCCCACCGATGATGTGCGCGGCATCGCGGCGAGTCTGCTGGACGGCCTGCTGTACGGCGCGGGCGATGCCACCGTCGGCATCAACCCGGCCAGCGATGCGCTGCCAACATTGGCGCGACTGTGGCAAATGATGGACGCGGTGCGCGAGCGCTTCGCGATCCCGATGCAGAGCTGCGTGCTCACTCATGTGACCACGCAGATTCAGGCCATCGAACAGGGCTTGCCGATCGATCTGGTGTTCCAGTCCATCGCCGGCACCGAGCAGGCGAACAAGAGTTTTGGTATTTCGCTGGCGCTGCTGCGCGAGGCCCATGACGCGGCGCTGGGACTGAAGCGCGGAACCTTGGGCGACAACGTCATGTATTTCGAGACCGGCCAGGGCAGCGCGCTGTCGGCCAATGCCCATCATGGCGTCGATCAGCAAACCTGCGAGGCCCGCGCCTACGCCGTCGCCCGCGCCTTCCGGCCGCTGCTGGTCAACACCGTGGTCGGTTTCATCGGCCCGGAATATCTCTACGACGGCAAGCAGATCATCCGCGCCGGGCTCGAGGACCATTTCTGCGGCAAGCTCCTGGGCCTGCCCATGGGCTGCGATGTCTGCTACACCAACCATGCCGAGGCCGATCAGGACGACATGGATACACTGCTGACACTACTCGGCGCGGCCGGCGTCACCTTCATCATGGGCGTGCCCGGCGCCGACGACATCATGCTCAACTACCAGAGCAGCTCGTTTCACGATGCGCTCTATCTGCGCGAACTACTGGGCCTGAGGCGGGCGCCGGAATTCGAGGCGTGGCTCCAGGCGATGGACATCACCGGCGCCAACGGCAAACCACGGCCCATCAGCTCCCGCAACCCGCTGTTGCTCGGTTTGCCGCAGCTCGCGACAGCCCCATGAAACCGCTGCGCCCTGTCGAGGACGATCCCTGGGGCGGACTGCGCGCCCACACCCCGGCGCGCATTGCGCTCGGCCGCGTTGGCGGCAGTTTGCCGACCCGCGAGTTGTTGCGTTTCGGTCTGGCGCACGCCCGGGCCTGCGACGCGGTGCATCATTCGCTCGATGTCGATGCGCTGCGTGTCGAGCTGGAACAAGCTGGCTTTCATTCGCTCCGGGTTGCCAGCCAGGCGCCGGATCGCCACAGTTATCTGCTCCGCCCCGATTTCGGTCGCCGGCTGACAACGGCATCGCGCGCGCTGCTTCAGCAGCGGCGTTCCGACCCTGATTTTGCGGTGGTCATCGCCGACGGACTGTCAGCCATCGCGATCCAACGTCATGCGCCGCCGCTGCTGCGGGAATTTTGTGGGCGCCTTGGTGTCACCTCCGACAGCGTGCCGGTGATCGTGGCAGAGCAGGGCCGGGTGGCGCTGGGTGATGATGTCGGCGAGGCACTGGCTGCGCGCCTGGTGATCGTGCTGATCGGTGAGCGCCCCGGCCTGACCGCGCCGGACAGCCTCGGCATCTACCTGACTTTTGCGCCCAGGGTCGGCCGCATGGACAGCGAACGCAACTGTATCTCCAACGTTCGCCCCGAAGGTCTGCCCTATGCGCAAGCCGCCCAACAACTTGCCTATCTGGCGCGCGAATCGCTGCGTTTGCGCCTGTCCGGCATCGCCTTGAAGGACAACAGCGAAGGATATCGATTGGTCCCGGATACGGATTGACGTCCGGAGGGCGGGGCAATGTCTGGTGCGCCTTGGGGAGGGACGACGGGTGGGGCCTTCCCGCATCACCATCAGTCCAATGGGTAGACGGGCTTGCCCGATCGTGGCCGTGGGGGTCAACGTCGCGGGCACGATCCCCGCCAATCCGGGGGAGGATCAGGTTGCTTGTCGTCGTAAGTGGCTTATTGCTGCAGCGTTGGGGAAGGTTTCAACACGTTATGGCCTCGCGCTGGCTACCTTGAGTTACCTCATGTGGCGATATTTGGCGAGAGGTCCAAATGCTCGTCTTGCTGTTCGATTGCTTGTGATGACGAGCTTGAAGCGCCCTGTGGGGAAGAAGTCCTCCCTTCAGGAGTCGCATTGGGCGGCTTCCTGTTCCCGCAACAGTTCCACTTCCTTGTTTTTTTCCTGATCGCTCAGGATCTGGTTCTTTCCGTCCGCGCCTTCGCGTGCCAGATATTCGGCTTTTTGGTAACGCGCCAGAAGCTCGCGCACCTTGGCGCAGCGCGCCTTGCGGATCTCCGGATCTTCGACGGCGGTCGCCTTGTCGTTCTGCGGTAACGCGGTGGTGGGGACGGCGGGGGATTGCCCTGTGGGTGGCGCGGTGATGTCGCTCTTGTGGGAGTTTGCGCCCAGCGGACGGTCGCTATAGACGGTATTTCCGGAGGCATCACGGGACTGGTAGATCTCGGCGCTGCTCCAGAGCGGCCAAAGCATTGCACTGCAACACATAATCCAACGGATGGCATGCATGTGCCTGTCCTCTCTTTTTTTGCCTGTGTGTTCAAAATAACCGGGAGGATGATTGATCTTTCCGTCGCATGGCTGTGCAAGAAACCGTTTTTTTACCCATTGATCCATGGCATCTGATTGCCATGGCAGCCAAGGGGCCGACCCGGTCCGACTCCTTGAACCAGATATCGGCGGGTTCCTGTTGATGCTTGAGGCGCGGCCTGATCCCGCAGGGGGTATGCGTGCGCACCCTGGGAACGCGTTATAAAGCGGCGGTTCAGTCGATTTTGGGCAAAAAAAGCCCTGGAATCTCGGTGATTCCAGGGCTTGATGGGAGGCGTCTGGACAGGGTCAGAGGTTGTAGCCGCGCTCGTCATGCAGGGCGATGTCGAGACCTTCGGTTTCTTCTTCTTCGCTCACGCGCAGCCCCACCAGCACGTCGATCACCTTGAGGATGATGAAACTCATCA
>JBATEM010000139.1:0-5265 GCA_049664005.1 Candidatus Macondimonas sp. | reverse complement strand
CGACCAGGTCTATCCCGGCGATGACATCGTGACCAAGCTGTGGGTGATCGAGCCCGGCGTGGCCATCGTCCAGGCCGAGACCCAGAAGGGCAACGTGGTGCTGTCCAAGTCCAAGTGCACCTTCAAGCCTGCCTAAGCCCCATCAGGCTTCAGCAGCATGGACGGGGGCGCAAGCCCCCGTTTTTGCGAGTGCCTGACCCCCAAGCCTGAACTACACTGAACAGCACCGCCTCGACGCCCGCCAAAACGGGGCCGTGGCATCACCTGCAGGAGGAAACATGGCCGCCAGCAAAACGCTCACCTTGGGCGACAAAGCCCCCCCGTTCACCCTGCCCACCGCCGACGGCCGGCAGATCTCCCTGTCCGATTATCGCGGGCGCCAGCCAGTGGTCGTGTATTTCTACCCCAAGGACGATACCCCCGGCTGCACCGCCGAGGCCTGCGCCTTCCGCGATCAATACGAGGACTTCAAGCAGGCCGGCGCCGAAGTGATCGGTATCAGTTCCGATGCCCCTGAGGCTCACGCCAAGTTCACCAGCAAGCACCGCCTGCCCTTTCTCCTGCTCAGCGACTGCGATGGCGCCGTGCGCAAGGCCTATGGCGTACCCGCCACCTTGGGTCTGTTGCCCGGCCGCGTCACCTTCGTGGTCGACCGCGAGGGCATCATCCGCCACCTTTTCTCCAGCCAGTTCCGGGCCACCAAGCACGTCTCCGAAGCCATCGGCGTTCTCAAGTCCCTGCCCTAAGTTTGGCCCTGTAAGGTCTCGCCGGAACATTGAGCGTGACCGGCTGGAATGCTCGCCGCCATAACAAACAAGCGATGTTTAATCCCCACGTTTCTGGGAAACGCAGCCATGTGCTCGGGGTCCACGATGGGGATGCCAATTCATCCCCGCATGTGGGGGAACGCTCGTCAGCCTCGGCGAGGCCGAACTTGCCGATCGGTTCATCCCCTCGAGCGCCGCTGGGGTGGCGTCTCACCAAAGCGCAGTTCGTACATCTTGCGCACGACCTTCAAACGCAGGTCCGGTTCCAGTGCGAGCTTGGGCCTGATAGAGCAGCCGATCCGACCGCGCCCCGCCCGGCTGGCCGGCGGAATAGAGCCGCACGCCCGCTTCGCCGATCCACACCAGCAGCGTGCCGACCCGCGCGGCGAGTGCTACTGCGGCATGAGAGACGCGCGCGCCGGGCTCCAGCATCAGGCAGGCCACGCCGCCCACCGGAATATGCGTGCGCACGCCGGTGACATCCACTACCACGAAGGCGCCATCGAGCACGTCGAGCTGGCCGCGCTCGATGTAGAGCACCGATAGCCGTTCCTTGATCGGAATCGGGCGCAGCGGCAGCAGCAGGTCGGCCACGGGTCAGCCGCCCGGGCCGCGATACTTGGCCACAAAACGCACACCGGGCAGACCCTCGAAATCGGCATCCTGGGTCCACAGCAGCGCGCCAAAGCGGCGAGCGGTGGCGTAAATGACCGAATCGGCAAGCGCGAGCCGATGTTCCACACCCAAGCGCGCTGCCGACAGCGCCAGTACGGAATCCAACTCGACCACCTGCCCTTGTCGCATCAGCGCCACCGCCACCGCTTGAAGGGCATCGCCTTCCCCCCGCTGCTGCAACACCCGCTTGAAGACCTCCAGCAGGGATAGCGTCGGGACAACCAACTGTTCCGTATCGAGGATCGCCGACGCAAAGAACGTGGCATTGAGTCCATCGGCGAAATACTCCAGCCAGCCGGACGAATCGACCAGGTTCATACCCGATCGGCTTCCCGCGGCACGTCCGTGTCGATACCGCGCAGAAAGCCGCGTGCCTCGCGCATCTCCTGCACCGGAACAAACTCCGCACGCCCCTCGTAGACGATCACGTCGAGCTTTTGCCCCGGCTTGATTTTCAGCGACTCCCGCACTGCTTTGGGAATCACCACCTGATATTTTTCGGACACGGTTACCGTCGTCATACGAAACCCCTATCGATGCCAGATTGGTGGATCATAGCTGGGCATGGCTACAGCGACAACGACGGGGGCAAATGAGATCGCGGGTTAATATCTCGAAGACTTCGCCGAGAGGCGCTTGTCAGCTCCCCGTAAATTCGGTCCACTCATAGCTGGAGGTTTTTTGGGCACACTACGCCCAGGAGGCCACAGATGCGCAAGAGCAAGTTTACGGAGTTTCAGATCGTCAGCACGATCAAGCAGGTTGAGGGAGGCCGGCAGGTCAAGGACGTGTGCCGGGAGCTAGGCATATCGGACGCGACGGACTACACGTGGAAGTCCAAGTACGGCGGGATGGAAGCGTCGGACATTCGCCGCCTCAAGGAGATCAAGGAAGAGGGCGTGCGTCTGAAGCGCATGTACGCAGACTTGCCGCTGGAGGTCACGGCGCTCAAGGACGTGATCGCAAAAAAGCTGTAGGTCCGGACGCGAAACGCCCGCTGGTGACGGAGCTGTGCGAGCAGCACGGATTCAGCAAGCGCCGGGCCTGCAAGGCGGTGGGGCTGTCTCGCTCGGTGGCACGCTATGAGCGCCGTCCCAGCCAGGACGAGGCCGTGGTGGCACTGCTGCTTGAGTTGTCCGAACGGTTTCCGGATCGAGGCTTCCCGAAGCTGTTCAAGCTCATCCGTCGGCGTGGCCTGGTATGGAATCACAAGCGGGTGTGGCGGGTGTATTGCCTGTTGGGACTGAATCGTCGCAGGCGCGGCAAGCGGCGCCTTCCGGCCCGTCAGGCCAACCCCTTGATTGCGGGAGAACACATGAACGCGAGTTGGTCTGCCGACTTCATGTCCGATGCGTTGTGGGACGGGCGACGATTCCGGACCTTCAACGTCGTCGATGACTTTACCCGCGAGATGCTGGCCATCGAGATCGATCTGAACCTGCCCGCAACGCGCGTGATCCGCGTGCTCGAACGCATTGCTGCGTGGCGTGGCTTTGCCCGCGAAGCTGCGTGTGGATAACGGGCCAGAGTTCATCTCCATGGCACTGGCCGACTGGGCCGAGCAGCATGGCGTCGAGCTGGCCTTCATTCAGCCCGGACGCCCCATGCAGAACGGCTTCATCGAACGACTCAACGGCAGCTACCGGCGCGGCGTGCTCGACATGTACGTCTTTCGCAACCTGAACGAAGTGCGCGAACACACCGAGCGATGGCTACAGGACTACAACGAGGAAATTCCTCACGACGCACTTGGCGATCTGACGCCGAGCGAATACCAAATCACCCACCACCCCGAAACCTCCAGTAATCAGTGGGCTTGATCAGGGGAAGTTGACACAGGCATTTCTGCCGGGTGATGCGTTAGGAATCGAGGGGGTACAGGGGGGAATCGCGTGGTTTCAATCCGCACCCGGCATTTCTGCCGGGTGATGCTGTCCGGGCCTTGTGTCAGTGTGCCTGGGTGGATGTTTCAATCCGCACCCGGCATTTCTGCCGGGTGATGCGGGACAAGCAGGCCGTGCCGCACGGCGATGTCCTGTTTCAATCCGCACCCGGCATTTCTGCCGGGTGATGCATCACATCCACGTCGCGGCGCGACATAACTTCGAACTGTTTCAATCCGCACCCGGCATTTCTGCCGGGTGATGCACGTTGCGCATCGCCAGACTCCCTGGGGCGTAGGCGTTTCAATCCGCACCCGGCATTTCTGCCGGGTGATGCCATCGTAGCCGCCTCGGCAACTGGCGCATGGGCGGGGTTTCAATCCGCACCCGGCATTTCTGCCGGGTGATGCAACCACAATGAACCTGGAGTAATCGCAGTGAAAATCGTTTCAATCCGCACCCGGCATTTCTGCCGGGTGATGCCCGGATGCCTTTTGCTTCTGGGTATTCGATGGCCTGTTTCAATCCGCACCCGGCATTTCTGCCGGGTGATGCTTGGCCCGCAATGCCCGCTCGGTGTTGTAGATCATGTTTCAATCCGCACCCGGCATTTCTGCCGGGTGATGCCCCAGCGCTGCTCGACCCACCCATTGGCGAGGAGGTTTCAATCCGCACCCGGCATTTCTGCCGGGTGATGCCAATCTCCGCTTCTATTGACATCATCCCCGGAATGTTTCAATCCGCACCCGGCATTTCTGCCGGGTGATGCGTCGAGTTGTCGGCAACGAAGTCGGTAGCCGACGCGTTTCAATCCGCACCCGGCATTTCTGCCGGGTGATGCGCCTCCCGACAAGACCCCGTTACTGTTCTCCATCTCGTTTCAATCCGCACCCGGCATTTCTGCCGGGTGATGCTACCGGCGGCCGGGTAATCGGGCTCGCGTTTCGCCCGTTTCAATCCGCACCCGGCATTTCTGCCGGGTGATGCCGGACGTGCAGGATCTCCTGTTCAGGTATCGCGTGGTTTCAATCCGCACCCGGCATTTCTGCCGGGTGATGCCCCACTCGGGTAACTGAAGTTCCCCCAAGTGAATTTTTGCGGGGAAGCGCGAACCTGCATGACCGTTGCGATCGCTGGTTGATTCGCCTCTCCATCATTTTCTGTTTTCCTTTTGTTCACAACAGATTGTGGCCACCGCGAAACCCTCTGGAAATTCACCGTTACTTGGGGTTCGCGCATCACAGAATCAGCGGCCCCTCGAAGTCCGTGGAGCGAAAGCTGCCGTATTGCTTCACGCGGACCTGGGCCGATTCAGTGATGCGGTAGAAGCGCAGGTTGTCCTCGGTTTCATTGATTTCAGCGAGCAATCGACGCTCCAGATCCTCCATCTGCATATCGTCCACCTGGCACTCGAAGACCGATTTCTGTACTCGCTGGCCCACTCCCTCGCACACTTTGGCTACTCGCCGCAGGCGCCTGCGCCCGGCGGCGGTTTCGGTAGAGACATCGTAAGTGACGACGACCAGCATGGCGAGGCCTATTTCGGCAGGTAGGGCAGGTAGCCCGTCATTTCGCCACGCACGGTGCGGGCCATCAGCCGCGCCTGCACGAAGGGCACGACGCCGATGGGCAGCTTCATGCCCAGCAGCGGGTGGGTGACCTGTTCCTGCTTGCGCTCCTGCCAGGCGGTGATGACGGTGCGTCGACCCCGGTCGTTGAGCATGACTGCGCCGCCTTCACGTTCGTCGAAATCGCCGGGGCCGAGTTGGCCGCGGTTGATCAGGGTGAGTGCCAGGCGATCGGCTAGCGTTGCGCGGAATTCTTCCTGCAGGTCCAGCGCCAGCGCGGCCCGGCCCGGCCGTACGGCATGCAGAAAGCCAAGCTGTGGATCGAGACCCACCGTCTCCAAAGCCGACCGGCAGTCATTCATCAGCATGGAA
>JBATEM010000138.1:0-2049 GCA_049664005.1 Candidatus Macondimonas sp. | reverse complement strand
ACGCCGCAGGGCGATGACCGCTCCCACAGCGCCCGCCAGCACCACCCCCAACAGCCCCAAGGCGAGCAATACGCCCTGCTCATTGCCCAGCCAGGGCATCCAGACCACTGCCTGGGCCAGCCACTCCCGCACCTGGATCACCACCTGTTCCACCCGGTTCTCCTCTTGTTTGCCTGTACCGACGCTGGCCGCCGATCCTTGGGCGGCTATGCTACCACCCGGCTTCAAAGCGCCGGTAGGAAGCGCCGCCGAGCTTGGGTAGACTGGCCACCCGACGCGCCGCCTTCGGCGGATCCACGTTGACCGAGGAGACCCCAGAATGAAACCCGAAACCCTGGCGATCCATGCGGGCCATGCGCCCGACCCCACCACCAAGGCGGTGGCCGTGCCGATCTACCAGACCACCTCCTATGCCTTCGACGACACCCAGCACGGCGCCGATCTGTTCGACCTGAAGGTGGCCGGCAATATCTACACCCGCATCATGAATCCCACCAACGCCGTCCTGGAGGCCCGCGTGACAGCTCTGGAAGGCGGGGTGGGCGCCCTGGCGGTGGCCTCGGGGATGGCCGCCATTGCCTATGCCATCCAGACCCTGGCCACCGCTGGCGACAACATCGTCAGCACGGCCAAGCTCTATGGCGGCACCTACAATCTGTTTGCCCACACCCTGCCCCAGTTGGGCATCGAGGCGCGGCTGCGTGGCAACGAGGATTTCGACGGCATCAATCAGGCCATCGATGACCGCACCCGGGCGCTGTTCTGTGAGTCCATCGGCAATCCGTCGGGGGAGATCGCCGACATCGCGCGGATGGCCGCCATCGCCCACGCCCATGGCATCCCGCTGATCGTGGACAACACCGTGGCCACCCCCTGCCTGCTGCGCCCCTTCGAGCACGGCGCGGACATCGTGGTGCATTCGCTCACCAAATACATGGGTGGCCACGGCACCACCATGGGCGGACTTGTCGTGGATTCGGGCCGCTTCCCGTGGGCGGATCACAGTGACCGCTTCCCCATGATGGTGCGGCCCGACCCCTCCTATCACGGGGTGGTCTACACCGAGGCCTTTGGCCCCGCCGCCTACATCGGCCGCTGCCGGGTGGTGCCTCTGCGCAACATGGGCGCCTCCCTGTCCCCCTTCAACGCCTTCCTGTTGCTGCAGGGCATCGAAACCCTGCCCCTGCGCATGGAGCGGCACTGCACCAACGCGCTGGCGGTTGCCGACTTCCTGCACCGCCACCCGCAGGTGAGCTGGGTGAAATACGCGGGCCTGCCGGACAGTCCCCAGCATGACCGAGCGCGACACTACCTGGGCGGGCGCGCCTCGGGCATCCTGAGCTTCGGCATTCGCGGCGGCGCCGAAGCCGGCGCCCGCTTCATCGACGCCCTGGATCTCATCGTGCGTCTGGTCAATATCGGCGATGCCAAGTCCCTGGCCTGTCATCCCGCCACCACCACCCATCGTCAACTGGGTCCGGGCGAACTGGAGGCCGCCGGTGTCACAGCCGACATGGTGCGGCTGTCGGTGGGCATCGAGCACATCGACGACATCCTGGTGGACATCGAACAGGCCCTGCGGCGAGCGACGGAGGCCTGAGGGTGCCATGAACGGCTGGCTGGCCCTGGCCGTGGCGATCGGCTTTGAGATTGCCGGCACCACGGCGATGAAACTGTCCGAGGGTCTCGCCCGCCCCGGCCCCACTGCGGCGATGTTCATCTGCTATGTGCTGGCGTTCTCGGCACTGGCACGGGCCTTGAAATCCCTGGAGGTGGGCATGGCCTATGCCATCTGGTCCGCAGTGGGCACGGCGGTGATCGCCGCCATCGGCGTGGCCTGGTTCGGGGAATCCTGGAATGTGTTCAAGGGGCTGAGCCTGGGATTGATCGTGCTGGGCGTGATGGGGCTGCATCTGAGCAGTGGCGCCTGATCATGGTGGCGCGCAGCCCCAACCAGGTGCGCCTCATCGCCGGTGGCTGGCGCGGTCGCAAACTGGATTTCCCCCCCGTGCCGGGCTTGCGCCCCACCCCGGATCGGGTGCGGGAAAC
>JBATEM010000137.1:0-1934 GCA_049664005.1 Candidatus Macondimonas sp. | reverse complement strand
TCAGCGTTTCCGACAAGACCGGCGTCGTGGCCTTGGCCCGGCGGCTGGCGGCCTTGGGTGTGCAGATCCTGTCCACCGGCGGCACGGCCCAGTTGCTGACGCGCGAGGGGGTGCCGGTGATCGAGGTGTCGCGCCATACCGGGTTTCCCGAAATCATGGATGGCCGCGTGAAAACCCTGCATCCGCGGATTCACGGTGGCCTGCTGGGGCGCATGGATCGGGACGGCGAACTGATGGCGCTGCACGGCATTGTGCCCATCGATTTTTTGGTGGTGAACCTGTATCCCTTTGAGCGCACCGTGGCCCAGCCAGGTTGCTCGTTGGCGGATGCCATTGAAAACATCGATATTGGCGGGCCGGCGATGATCCGGGCCGGCGCCAAGAACCATGCGCGCGTGACGGTGCTGGTGGATCCCGAGGATTACGCCGGCTTGGCCGATGCCTTGGAGCGAGACGGCGCCACGACGCCCGAGCGGCGTTTCCAACTCGCCGCCAAGGCATTTGCCCACACCGCACGCTATGACAGCGCCATTGCCAACTACCTGAGCGCCATGGACGAGACGGGTCACCGCGCGCCGTTCCCCGCCACCCTGGGCGGCCAGTGGCACAAGGTCGAGGATCTGCGTTACGGCGAGAATCCCCATCAGCGTGCGGCGTTCTACCGCGTCGCCCATCCGGCTGCGGCCGAGGTGGCCAGTACGGTTCAGCTGCAGGGCAAGGCACTGTCCTACAACAACATCGCCGATACCGACACCGCTCTGGAATGTGTCAAGACCTTCGAAACCCCGGCCTGTGTCATCGTCAAGCATGCCAACCCCTGCGGGGTGGCGGTGGCGGACAGTCCGCTCGAGGCTTATGAGCGGGCCTATGCCACCGACCCCACTTCCGCCTTTGGCGGCATCATCGCCCTCAATCGCCCGCTTGATGAAGCAACGGCGCAGGCCATCGTGCAACGCCAGTTCGTGGAAGTCATCGTGGCACCGGAAGCCAGCGAAGGCGCGCTGCAGGTGTTGTCCAGCAAGCCCAATGTGCGGGTGCTGAGCTGCGGACCCGTTCCGCCAGCGCCCCTGCCGGCCCTGGAATGGCGCAGCGTGGCGGGGGGCATGCTGGTACAGGACCGGGACCTCGCCACGCTGTCGGCCGAGCAGCTCAAGTGCGTCACCCGCCGTGCGCCGACGCCGGCTGAGGTGGCCGATCTGCTGTTTGCCTGGCGGGTGGCCAAGTTCGTCAAGTCCAACGCCATCATCTACGCCCGCGAGGGACGCACCATCGGCGTCGGTGCCGGGCAGATGAGTCGGGTTTACAGTGCCCGCATCGCCGCCATCAAGGCCGCCGATGAAGGCTTGGCGGTGACCGGTTCGGTGCTGGCTTCCGATGCCTTCTTTCCCTTCCGTGATGGCATCGATGCGGCGGCTGAGGTGGGGATCACGGCGGTGATCCAGCCCGGCGGCTCGCTGCGTGATGCCGAGGTGATTGCCGCCGCCGATGAACACGACATGGCCATGGTGTTCACCAGCGTGCGCCATTTTCGGCACTGACGGTTTGTTGGGAAGCACGGCGCCTGTCCGCGTTCAACGGGGCAGCCCGTTGCAAGGGATGGCTTGACGCTCGGCGAAGCCAGGGCATGCGGAGGCTGTGCTATCCTTTGCGCCCCCTGTTCGCGGCCATGCGCCGCGCCCCACTTCATTCCGGATGGCTAACGCGATGAAAGTGCTCGTGATCGGCGGCGGTGGCCGCGAACATGCCCTGGCCTGGAAATGTGCCCAATCGCCCCAAGTGGAGCGGGTTTTCGTCGCGCCTGGCAACGGCGGCACGGCCCTGGAGCCCAAGGTGGAGAATGTCCCCCTCGCTGCGACCGATCTGGATGCCCTGGTGGCGTTCGCCCAGCGCGAGGCCGTGGGCCTGACCCTCGTTGGCCCTGAACAGCCCCTGGT
>JBATEM010000136.1:0-8208 GCA_049664005.1 Candidatus Macondimonas sp. | reverse complement strand
GGCATGGCGTGAGCAGGTGGCACGAGAGGTCGCCTGTGCCGTGTGGCAGGTGGAGACTGAGCTGGTGGTACCGGCCGATGTGGCGAGCCTGCGGGCGGAGGTGGCGGCCCGCACCCTGCGGCCGCGCCTGAACCGCCTGTTGTCCGAACACCTGCACGCATTGCCCGCATGTCCCCGGCAGGCGCGGGTCGGGCCGCCGGTGACCAGCGAAGCGCTGGCGGATCTGGATGCCCTGTGCGCCGAGCTGGACGTTGATCGCTCGCTCGCCACGGTCAGCCGCTTTTTCCCGGGTGGATCCACAGCGGCAGAGGGGGCCCTACAGCGGTTCCTGCACCAGGGACTGGCGGATTACGCGACCGCTCGTCGCCATCCGGAGGCCGAAAACATCTCGGGGCTGTCGCCTTACCTGCAATATGGCCAGATTTCGCCGATCCGGGTGGCTTTGGCGGTTGCGGAAGCCCATGCGGGCGGCGACGCGGATCGGGATGCGTTCCTGGATGAACTGATCGTGCGCCGCGAACTCGCCCACAATCATGTGCTTCGCAACAGCGCCTGGGATACTTACGACGGATTGCCGGCGTGGGCGCGTGCCACCCTCGCCGCCCATGCCGCCCATGCCGCCGATCCGCGAGCCCATCTGTACGATCTGAAGACACTGGAAGCGGGAGCAACCCATGATCCCAACTGGAATGCCGCCATGGCGCAGGCGCGGCTAACGGGCTATATGCACAATCACCTGCGCATGTACTGGGGCAAGAAGATCCTCGAATGGTCGCCCGCGCCCGAGGAAGCCTTCCAACGCTGCCTTGATCTGAACCACCGCTATTCCTCGATGGCCTGGCGCCCAACAGTTATGCCAATGTGGGGTGGATCTTCGGCTTGCACGACCGGCCCTGGCCGGAGCGGCCCGTCTTCGGCGCCGTGCGTTACATGAACGCGGCAGGGCTGGAACGCAAATGCGACATGCCGGCCTATCTCGCCAAGATCAAGGGCCTGCGCGTCACCTGACATCAAAGTGTCACATGATTGACATAGAGTGCAGGTAGTTGCATCTTGCCACCCCCCTCTATAGTTCACCCGCAGCATCGGTCTTACCGGTGTAAGGGGGTGGCCTTCGATTTCCAGTGCGCCCGCCATTGTTGATTCTCATCCAATCATCGATCCCAGAGGACTATATCCATGCGCAAGAAGATCAGTTGTCTCGCCCTCGCCGCCACCCTGGCCGCACCCGTGGCGGCCCAGGCCCGGGACTACATCAGCATCGTCGGCTCCTCCACTGTCTATCCGTTCAGCACCGTGGTGGCCGAGCAGTTCGGCAAGAGCGGCCAGTTCAAGACCCCCAAGGTGGAATCCACCGGTACAGGCGGCGGCTTCAAGCTGTTCTGCGGTGGCGTCGGCGTCCAGCATCCCGACATCTCCAATGCCTCGCGTGCCATCAAGTCCTCTGAAAAAGAAGATTGCGCGAAAAATGGCGTGAAGGACATCGTCGAGGTCAAGATCGGCTTTGACGGCATCGTGCTGGCCCACAACAAGGCCGCCAAGTCCCTGGAGCTGGAGCTCAAGCAGCTCTATCTGGCCCTGGCCAAGAATGTCCCCGATCCCAAGTCCGGTGACAAGCTGGTTCCCAATCCCTACAAGTTGTGGAGCGATATCGATCCCAGCCTGCCCAAGCAGAAGATCGAAGTCCTGGGTCCTCCGCCCACTTCTGGGACGCGTGACGCCTTTGTGGAGCTGGGGATGGAAGGAGGCTGCAAGGGCTTTCCCCTGCTGAAGGAAATGAAGGAGAAGGACGCGAAGGCCTTCACTGCGGCCTGTCACACGGTGCGGGAAGATGGCGCCTTCATCGAGGCCGGCGAGAACGACAACCTGATCGTTCAGAAGCTGGGCGCCAACAAGGACGCCTATGGCATCTTCGGCTACAGCTTCCTGGAAGAAAATCTCGCCACCGTGAAGCCGGTCATCATCAACGGCTCGCGCCCGACCTATGAGTCCATTGCGGGCGGCGCTTATCCCCTGTCGCGTCCCATCTTCTTCTACGTCAAGAAGGCCCATGTCGGCGTGATTCCCGGGATTCCGGAATTCCTGGCCGAGTTCACCAGCGACAAGGCCTTCGGACCCGAGGGTTATCTGGCCGACCGGGGCCTGATCGCCCTGCCGGATGACCAGCGCAAGCAGGTCGCGGAAAACACCAAGAAGCTGGCGACCTTGAAGTAATCCTGTTCATCGGGGGGGCGGGGCTTGAACCTGCCCCCTTCTGCTTGCGGAATGGCGCCATGAATCAGCTCATTTTGCTTTCGGTTCTGCTCCTCTTGAGCCTGGCGGCCTATCAGATGGGTCGGCGGCGCGCGTTCAGGCTGGTCGACGGCCAGTTGCGCGACCTGCATTCCCTGCCGGTGTACTACGGGCTCTATGCAGCCATGTGGTGTGTGCTGCCCGCCTTGCTGGTATTGATTGCCTGGACCGCGTTTGATGGCGCGGTGATTGCCCACCTGGTGGTGGCCCAGCTTCCCGAGTCCCTGCACGGCGGCGATGCCGGCCGCATCAACCTCTTGCTCAACGACATCCGCAATGTGCGGATGGGTCTGGTTGCTGCGGAGAACGCCAATCCGGCCGTGGTGTCTGCGGCGCAGCATTGGGACCGCTTGCAGGGTATGGCTTATGCAGCGCTGGCTGTGGTGGTCCTGGTACTGGCCGTGCTCGGGGCGGCATTCACCCTGACGCGCATTCATCCCCAGCAGCGCGCCCGCAACGCGGTGGAGCGGCTGGTGATGGTGCTGATGATGGCCGCCGCCAGTGTGGCCATCCTGACCACCCTGGGCATCGTGCTGTCGGTGGTATTCGAATCGATCCTGTTTTTCCGGCTGGTGCCGGTCACCGAATTCCTGTTTGGCACGTCCTGGAGCCCCCAGATGGCCCTGCGGGCCGACCAGGTCGGCTCTTCCGGGGCCTTCGGGGCCGTCCCGATCTTCGTCGGCACGGCGCTGATTTCGGCCATTGCCATGGTGGTGGCGGTGCCGATCGGTCTGTTGTCGGCCATCTATCTTTCCGAATACGCAGCTCCCTCCTTCCGCTCGGTGGCCAAGCCCTTGCTGGAGGTGCTGGCCGGAATTCCGACGGTGGTCTATGGGGTGTTCGCCGTGCTGGTGGTGGCGCCGGCCATCCGTTCCTGGGGCATGAGTCTGGGTCTGGACGTGGCCTCCGAGAGCGCGCTGGCGGCGGGGCTGGTGATGGGGGTGATGATCATCCCCTTTGTTTCCTCCTTGTCGGATGACGTCATCAACGCCGTGCCGCAATCCTTGCGGGACGGGGCGTATGCGTTGGGGGCAACGCCTTCGGAGACGATTCGCAAGGTGGTGCTGCCCGCCGCTCTGCCCGGCATCGTGGGCAGCATCATGCTGGCCATCTCACGGGCCATCGGGGAGACCATGATCGTGGTCATGGCGGCGGGCTTGTCGGCCAATCTAAGCTTCAATCCACTGGAGTCGGTGACCACGGTGACGGTGCAGATCGTGACCCTGTTGACGGGTGACCAGGAGTTCGACAGCCCCAAGACCCTGGCGGCCTTTGCCTTGGGGCTGGTGCTGTTTCTGGTGACCCTGGGGCTCAACGTGATTGCCCTGCGGGTGGTCAACAAGTATCGGGAACAATATGAGTAACCAGATCCTCCCCCTGCCACGCCCCGTCGAAGTCATCAACACGGGCCTTGGCCGCCGCCGCGCGGCAGAACGCCGCTTCCGGCTCTACGGTGTGGCTGCCATCACGCTGGCCTTGATCTTCCTGGTGCTGTTGTTCATCAGCATCATCGGCAAGGGCTATACCGCCTTCTGGCAGACCCAGATCCAGATGGAGGCGACACTTGCCCCCGAGCTGCTGGACATTGCTGATCCGGCCGATCGCCATCAGGTGATGGCGGCCAATTATGGCGCCGTCATGAAGGCTGCGCTGCGCCAGGCATTCCCGGAGGTGACGGGCCGCGCCGAACAGCGTCAACTGTTCGCGCTGGTGAGCAGTGCGGCGGAGGACGTCCTGCGCCAGCGCCTGCTGGACGACCCGTCTCTGCTGGGCCAAACCGTGAGCCTGTGGGTTCCGGCGGGTGGTGATATCGACATGGTGCAGAAGGGTCATATCGACCGCAGCCTGCCCGAGAGCGAGCGACGGGTGTCGGATCAGGAGCTGGCCTGGATGGACGCCCTGGTTCAGCAGGGCCGGATCGAACAGCGCTTCAACTGGCAATTCCTGAGCACCGGCGATTCCCGTTCCCCGGAGCAGGCGGGCATCTGGGGCGCTGTGATGGGATCCTTCCTCACCCTCGCGGTGACCATGTTGCTGTCCTTCCCGCTGGGGGTGGCGGCTGCGGTCTATCTGGAGGAGTTCGCGCCCAAGAATCGCTGGACAGACTTCATCGAGGTCAACATCAACAACCTCGCTGCCGTGCCCTCCATCGTGTTTGGCCTGCTGGGGCTTGCGGTTTTCATCAACATTTTTGGATTGCCGCGCTCGGCGCCCCTGGTGGGCGGCCTGGTGCTGACCCTGATGACCTTGCCGACGATCATCATTGCAGGCCGAGCGGCGTTGAAATCCGTGCCGCCGTCCATCCGGGAAGCGGCGCTTGGCGTGGGCGCCTCGCCCTTGCAGACGGTGACCAACCATGTGTTGCCCCTGGCCATGCCAGGCATTTTGACGGGCATGATCATCGGCATGGCGCGCGCCCTGGGGGAGACCGCCCCCCTGCTGATGATCGGCATGGTGGCCTTCATCGTCGATGTGCCCAAGGGCATCTTCGATCCGGCCACCGCTTTGCCGGTACAAATTTACTTATGGGCCGACAGCCCTGAATTGGGTTTCGCTGAGCGCACCTCGGCGGCGATTATGGTGCTGCTGGTTTTTCTGCTCAGCATGAATGCGTTGGCCGTGATCCTGCGGCGGCGGTTCGAGCGTCGCTGGTGATAGACTTACGCCCCCTCGGGAGACTGATGTGATGGAAACTTCCATGAATGAAACGCAGCAACAGGCCAAGGAAACCGTCTTCCGGGCGCCCGACCGCGGCGATCTCCAGGCGACGGCGACAGTGGACCGGGAAGTGCGGCGCACCGTGGGTGAGGCGCGGGTCGCCGATCCCCGCATTCGCTGCAATGACATCAATGTCTACTATGGCGCTGCTCAGGCCATCAAGAACGTCAACCTGGATGTGGGGCGCAACGAGGTGCTGGCCATGATCGGCCCATCCGGCTGCGGCAAGAGCACCTTCCTGCGCTGCCTGAACCGCATGAACGACACCATCGACGGCTGCCGGGTGACCGGCGACATCCTGTTGGACGAGCGCAACATCAATGCCAAGGAAATCGACGTGGTGCCTTTGCGGGCCCAGGTCGGCATGGTGTTCCAGAAGCCCAATCCCTTCCCCAAGTCGATCTGGGAAAACGTGGCTTTTGGCCCGCGCATCCATGGCTTGGCACGTAGCCGCGCCCAACTCGATGAAGTGGTGGAGTCCAGCCTGCGCCGTGCCGGCTTGTGGGATGAGGTGAAGGATCGCCTGGACAAGCCGGGCACGGGGCTGTCGGGCGGGCAACAACAGCGCCTGTGCATCGCCCGGACCATCGCCGTCCAGCCGGAGGTCATCCTGATGGACGAACCCTGCTCGGCGCTGGATCCCATCTCCACCGCCAAGATCGAGGAGCTGATCGACGAACTGCGCCAGCAATTCTCGATCTGCATCGTGACCCATTCCATGCAGCAGGCTGCCCGGGTGTCCCAGCGCACGGCCTATTTCCATCTGGGCGATCTGATCGAAGTGGGTGCCACCGAGCAGATCTTCACCAATCCCCAGCACAAACTCACCGAAGACTACATCACTGGCCGCTTCGGCTGAGTGGCATGATCGCGATGGGTCAGGAATCCGTTGCTCCAGGAGGGAAATGGCGATGAGCCCCAGCCTCGAAGGTCATACCGTCCGGCGTTATGACGGCGAGCTCAACCATCTTCACCTGCGGGTGCTGGAACTGGGGGGGTTGGCGCTGCATCAGACCCGCAACGCGCTGGCTGCCCTGCAGGACCGCGATGCCCACGTCGCCCGCTCGGTGATCCATCGCGAGTGGGAAGTCAACCGGCTCGATGTGAGCATTGACGACGAGATCATCTCGGTCATCGCGCGGCGGGCGCCGGTGGCGCGGGATCTGCGCATCATCATGGCCTTCGCCAAGACCGTCAATGAACTGGAGCGGGTGGGGGATGAGGCCAACAAGGTGGCGCGTCTGGCCTTGCTGCTGTTCGATGGCTTTCGTGCCGATCCCGGCGATACCCTGATGTGGGATGTCCAGACCATGGGCCGGCGTGTGGTGGAATTGCTGCAGCGCGCGCTGGACGCGCTGGATCGGCTGGATCTGGGTCAGGCCCAGACGGTGGCCGCCAGTCGGCGGGAACTGGATGCCGAGTTCCAGGCGGGCCTGCGTCGCCTCACGACGTATGTCATGGAAGACGCCCGCAATGTGGGACAGGTGATTACGCTGACTCAGGTCATCAAGGCCTTGGAGCGTATCGGCGATTACGCCCGCCATGTGGGCGAGTATGTGGTCTATCTGGTGTCCGGCGAGGACGTGCGCCACCAGAAATGCGATCCGAATGGTGAAAATCTCGATCTGCCCCCGGACGACTCGTTTTCAGGTGAGGAGCGCGGGGGGTTTCCCGGCGCGGATTGAGGGCTAAGCGCTCGGCACCTTCAGCGGTGATAAGCCGGGCTGAGTTCGCCCACCGCTTCGATGAAGGCCTGGGCATGCTCGACCGCAATGTCCGGTGTGATGCCGTGTCCCAGGTTGAACACATGGCCACTGCCCGCACCATAAGATGCCAGCAGGCGGCCGACTTCTTCGCGGATCACCGTCGGCCGCGCCCGCAACACGGCCGGGTCGAGATTGCCCTGTAGCGCGACCCGCGCGCCCACTTGGCGCCGCGCCGTGCCCAAGTCCACCATCCAGTCCAGCCCCAGCGCATCGGCGCCAGTGTCGGCTAGCGCGTCCAGCCACAGTCCGCCCCCTTTGGTAAAGACGATCACGGGCACCTTGCGGCCCGCGTGGTGACGGATCAGTCCTGCCACGATGCGGTGGAGATAGCTGCGGGAAAACGTCTCGAAAGCCGGTCCGCTCAACACGCCGCCCCAGGTATCGAAAATCTGCACGGCCTGTGCGCCGGCGCGGATTTGCGCGTTGAGATACGCGGTGACGGCAGCGCTGAGCCGCCCAAGCAGCAGATGGGCCAGTTCCGGCGCGTCATAAATCAGCGTCTTGATGCGCGCGAAATCCCCCGGACTACCGCCTTCCACCATGTAGCAGGCCAGCGTCCAGGGGCTGCCGGAAAACCCGATCAGAGGTACCTGGCCGTCCAGCTCCCGGCGGATCAGGCGCACCGCATCCATGACATAGGCGAGATCCGTCTCCACCTCCAGCGGCGGCAGATCGTGAATGGCCTGCGGCGTGCACAAGGGGCGCTCGAAGCGCGGCCCTTCGCCTTCGACAAAATGCAGGCCTAGCCCCAGCGCATCGGGGATGGTGAGGATGTCGGAGAACAGGATGGCGGCATCCAGCGCAAAGCGCCGCAAGGGCTGCAGCGTGACCTCGCAGGCCAGCTCGGGGGTGCGGCAGAGGGTCATGAAATCCCCGGCGCGTTCCCGCACCGCGCGGTACTCCGGCAGGTAACGGCCCGCCTGGCGCATCATCCACACCGGGGTGCGATCCACCGGCTCGCGGGCCAGCGCGCGCAGAAAGCGGTCGTTGATCGGGCGTGAGTCGCTCATGAGGCGGATGGCGCCATCACGGCCTGGCGAATCTCGGCCTGGATGGCCGCCGCCGCCGCCGCCGGATCGGCAGCATCCCGGATGGGGCGACCGACCACCAGGTAATCGGCTCCCTGGCGCAGGGCGGCTGTGGGGGTGACGACGCGTTTCTGGTCGTCCACTTCGCGGTTATCGACGGGGCGGATGCCGGGGGTCACCACCACCAGCCGGCCATTGATCTCCTGGCGCAGCCGCGCCACTTCCAGCCCCGAGGACACCACGCCGTCGCAACCCGCCTCCAGGGCGCGGCGGGCGCGGGAGAGCACCAGCGCGTCCAGATCGCAGGCGAAGCCCAGGTCATCCAGATCGCCTCGATCGAGGCTGGTGAGCGCGGTGACCGCCAAGATCTTGAGTGTTGCTCCCTTGGCCTGGGCGGCGGCTTC
>JBATEM010000135.1:0-2414 GCA_049664005.1 Candidatus Macondimonas sp. | reverse complement strand
GCCGCCGGTCAGGCGGAGATTCCATCGGGCGAACCGAAGCTTGATCCAGAATTCGGCCAAACCGAGGTCTTCCACAAGACCCTTGCCGTGCGCCTGCGGCCGCCGCTGGAAGGCACGCGGCTGGTATTGGGTTACCAGGGCTGCGCCGAGGGGGGTATCTGCTATCCCCCCATGGTGCAGACCTTCGAGTTGGCAAGCCTGGCCGTCGTGGAAGGGGCGATGATCGACGGGCCATCGGAGGCCAGTAAGGGCGGCGATGCCCAGGACTGGAGCGCCGACCCGGCGCAACTGGCGCGGCTGCTCGAAATTGGCGGTTGGTGGAGCAATCTGATCACTTTCTACGGCCTGGGCCTGTTGCTGGCATTTACCCCGTGCAACCTGCCCATGATCCCCATTGTCTCGGCCCTGGTAGCCGGCCAGCCCGGCAAGCGCTCGCCGCGCCGGGGTTTTCTCCTGTCGCTGGTGTATGTGTTGTCGGTGTCCGTGACCTATGCCGCTGCCGGTATCCTCACGGCGCTGCTGGGCGCCAATCTCCAGGCCAGCTTCCAGAACCCATGGGTGTTATGGATCTTTGCCGGCCTGTTCGTCACGTTGGCGTTGGCGATGTTCGGGCTCTACGAGGTTCAGATGCCCAGCGCCATCCAGAGCCGGATCGACATGTGGGTGCGGCGGGTACGGGGCGGCACGCTGGCGGGAACGGTGGGCATGGGCCTGCTTTCGGCGCTGATCATTGGCCCCTGCGTGGCGGCGCCGCTCGCCGGCGCGCTGATCTACATCGGTCAGTCCGGTGACGCGCTGCTCGGTGGGGCAGCCCTGTTTGCCCTGAGTCTGGGCATGGGGACACCGCTGTTGCTGGTGGGCACCTCGGCCAGTGCCCTGATTCCGCGGGCGGGGCCGTGGATGATCTACGTCCAGCATCTGTTTGGTCTGTTGTTGCTGGCTGTGGCGCTCTGGATCGTGGGTCGGCTGCTGCCACCGCCTGTCATGCTGCTGCTGTGGGGCGGTCTGTTGGTGGTGTCCTGTGTCTGGCTGGGCGCCCTGCATCCTGCCCGGACGCCCGCGCGCCGGTTGGGTCAAGGTTTGGCCTTGGTGGGCGTCCTCTATGGCGCCGTGCTGATGGTGGCCGGGACCTCTGGAGGCGAGCGCTTCTGGCCGCCGCTGGGCCACTTGCAGGGTGGGGCCAGCGCCACGATCCATGTCCCTTTCAAGCCCATCAAGACCGTGGCGGATTTGCAACGGGAACTGGATGGCGCCAAGGAACGGGGACAGTCGGTGGTGCTGGACTTCTACGCGGACTGGTGCGTGGATTGCGTCATCATGGCGCGCACCACCTTTGCCGACCCGCGGGTGGTGCAGGCCTTGCAGCCGGTATTGACGCTACAGGCGGATGTCACCGCGAACGATGCGGAGGATCGCGCGCTCATGAGCCATCTGGGGGTGATCGGCCCACCGACGCTGCTGTTCTTTGACCAGGCGGGGGAGGAGCGCCGCAATTACCGCGTAGTGGGATTGTTGCAGCCCGATCCCTTCCTGCGGCAAGTGGAACAGGCCTTGGGCGCGGCGGGGGACATGCCATGAAACGGATTCTGCGGTGGGTTCTGCTGGGCTTGCTGGGTGTGGGCGCCGCGGTCATCGGGATTGAGGTCTGGCACGGGTCGCAGACGGCTCCCGTGTCGGAATCGGCCGAGGTTCCCATCATCGCGCTACCTGACCTGGACGGTCGTCAGCGCAACAGCGCGGAATGGCAGGGGCGCGTGGTGTTGGTGAATTTCTGGGCCACCTGGTGCGCGCCTTGCGTGCGTGAGGTCCCCGAATTGGTGGCAGCCCAGCGCCGCTGGGGCGACCAGGGTTTGCAGGTGGTGGGTATTGCGCTGGATCAGGGGGAACCGGTGCATGCCTTCGCCAAGCGCATGGCAATCAATTATCCGGTGCTGATCGCGGGAATGGCCGGATTTGATCTGTCGCAGGGTTTTGGCAATGACGTCCTATCGATCCCCTTTACGGTGGTGCTGGACCGGACTGGCCGGATTCGCCACCGCCATTTGGGGGTGGTGACCCCCGCCGAGTTGGCGCAATGGCTCCCGCCGCTATTGGCTGAGCCAGTTGCACCGGGGATCAAGCGAAAGGCAGAATAGGGCCAAGTTGTGCGATGATCAACGCAATTGACCGTAGTTTGCGCGAATTTCCCCGGAGTATCCCCAAGTCATGGCCCGCCTGCTGCTGCTCAACGGCCCCAATCTGAACCTTTTGGGGCGGCGCGAACCTGAACGCTACGGCCGAACCACGCTGGCGCAGATCGTGACCCGGCTCGAAGACCGTACCCGGGAGCTGGGCCATCATCTGGATGCGTTCCAGAGCAATGCGGAAGGCGCGCTGATTGATCGGATCCAGGAGACGCTTGAGGATGACACCGA
>JBATEM010000134.1:0-2052 GCA_049664005.1 Candidatus Macondimonas sp. | reverse complement strand
GGGCCGCTGGACCCGGCCGGCGATCTTCGACTGGCTCCAGGCCCAGGGCGCCGTGCCCGAAGCCGAGATGTGGCGCACCTTCAACTGCGGCATCGGCATGTGTGTCTGCCTGCCCGCGGACGCAGCGGGCGCCGCCCGGGCGCTGCTGAGCGAATGGGGCATGGAAAGCGCGGTGATCGGCCGCATCGAAACCTCCGCGGAGAGCCGACCCACCGTGACACTGATCCCGACATGAGTCGAATCCTGCGTGTCGCAGTATTGATCTCCGGAGCCGGCAGCAACCTGCAGGCCCTGCTCGATGCCCGTAGCAGGGAGGCTTATGCAATCGTCGGCGTGATCAGCAATCGGCCGGAGGCGGTTGGGCTGGCGCGTGCAACCGCGGCGGGCATCCCGGCGGTTGCGGTCGACCATGCCGCCTTCCCGGATCGCCCCGCTTTTGAGGCTGCGCTGGACGCTGCCCTCAGCCAGTTCGTGCCGGATTTGATTGCGCTGGCAGGCTTCATGCGGGTGCTCAGCGCCGATTTCGTGGCTCGCCACGAAGGGCGTCTGCTCAATGTGCACCCCTCCTTGCTGCCGGCTTACCGCGGATTGCGCACCCATGCACGGGCGCTGGCCGCCGGCGAGCGCTGGCACGGCGCCAGCATCCACTATGTCACGGCGGAGCTGGATGGCGGGCCGGTGGTTTTGCAAGGGCGCCTTGCCGTGTGCCCGGAAGAAAACGAAGAAACGTTGCGCCCCCGGGTGCAGGCTCTTGAACACCGGATCTATCCCCAGGCGCTGGGCTGGATCGCCCAAGGACGTCTGCGCTGGCAGGACCACGGCCCCTGGTTCGATGGCGCGCCCCTGCGCGTGCCCTTGTTGATTGAGGAAACGGAGACCTGCCCGTTATGATGAAATCGCAGGGATTCAATCCGGCACGGATCGCGAGTCTGATGAGTGCGCTGCTGGCCTTGCTCTGGAGTACGACTGCCCCAGCGGCGGATCCCGTGACCACGGTCAAATCACTTCTGGCGCCCTATGAAGCGACTTATCGCCTGCAACAGGGCCCACTCACCCTGGCACAGGCCACGTTCACGCTGCGCCAAGAGGCCGGCAAGGACGAATGGACCCTGAGTTCCCGCACCGAGACGAAAGGTTGGCTGGCTGCCCTGCGCAATGATCGCATCGAAGAAATCAGCCGTTTCCGCCTGGACGGCGACCAGCCCCTGCCGCTGCATTATCAGATGCGTCATCAGGCCGCGAGTGAAACCAAGACCGAGTCGGCCGACTTCGATTGGCCCGCCCGCCGGGTCACAGGCGCCGTCAACGGAACCGCGTTCAGCCTGCCTCTGGAACCCTACACCTACGACCGCCTGAGTCTGCAGATCCTGGTGCGCGCCGCGGCATTCAAGCAGGTCAACCCCATTCAGGTGCGCATGCTGGAGAAAAACAAGATCAAACCCCTGCGCATGGAAGCAACGCAACCGCTTGAAACATTGCGTACTCCGGCAGGCAGCTTTGATACCTTGCGCATCATTCAGGTGGACCGCAAGAAGCCCATCACTTTCTGGCTGGCCCCGACAGCCAACTACCTGCCGATCCGAGTGGAACAGAATCGTGGCAGCCTGCACCTGAAGCTGGAACTGGAATCGCTGAATACAGGCGACGGGCTCAGCGCAGCGATCAAGCCCTGGGCAAAGTGACGCCGGTCTGGCCCTGATACTTTCCGCCCCGATCGCGGTACGACGTCTCGCACACCTCATCGGATTCGAAGAACAGCATCTGCGCCACGCCTTCATTGGCGTAGATCTTCGCCGGCAGCGGCGTGGTATTGGAAAACTCCAGCGTCACAAAGCCTTCCCACTCCGGTTCCAGCGGGGTGACATTGACGATGATGCCGCAGCGGGCATAGGTGCTCTTGCCCAGACAGATCGTGAGCACACTGCGCGGGATGCGGAAATACTCGACGGTGCGGGCCAGGGCAAAGCTGTTGGGCGGGATGATGCAGACCTCGCCCCTGAAATCGACGAAGCTGCTGGCGCTGAACTGCTTGGGGTCCACCACCGCCGAATT
>JBATEM010000133.1:0-2340 GCA_049664005.1 Candidatus Macondimonas sp. | reverse complement strand
CGCACCCAGCATCCGATCGTGGAAAGCGGCGTCTTTGGCGCTGTCATGCAGGTCAGCCTGACCAATGATGGGCCGGTGAGTTTCTGGCTGCAGGTGAGGAATGAAATGGCGGTGCGTTGACGCGCCGGGGCGGATTGTTCAAACTCAAAGGTCTACACCCTGCCACCCCATCCAGCCACGCCATGTCTGCCCGTACTGCCCGCGTTGAACGGGCCACGCTTGAAACCCGTATCAGTGTCGATCTGAACCTCGACGGCAACGGGATATCGCGCCTGGCCACCGGCCTGCCCTTTTTCGACCACATGCTGGACCAGATCGCCCGCCACGGCGCCCTGGATCTCGCCATCACGGCGGATGGCGACCTCGCAGTGGACGCCCACCACACGGTGGAAGACGTCGGCATCACCTTTGGCCAGGCCCTGGCCCGCGCGCTGGGGGATAAAAAAGGCATCCAGCGCTATGGGCATGCCTATGTGCCGCTGGACGAGGCACTGTCCCGGGTGGTGATCGACTTCTCCGGCCGGCCCGGTCTCGAATACGAGGTGAGCTACAGCCGAGCGCGCATCGGCGACTTCGATGTCGATCTGATCCGTGAATTCTTCCAGGGTGTCGTCAATCACGCCCAGGCCACGGTCCACATCGACAACCTCAAGGGCCGCAACGCCCACCATGTGGCCGAAACCGTGTTCAAGGCCTTCGGCCGTGCGCTGCGCCAGGCCGCCGCGCCCGATGAGCGGCAGGCCCTGGTCATCCCCTCGACCAAGGGAAGCCTTTAACCCTCCAGCGGATTGCGTCAATGCAGACCCTCGCGATACTGGATTACGGCATGGGCAACCTGCATTCCATGGCGAAAGCCCTGGAGCGGGTCGCGCCGCAGGCACGCATCCGCATCACCCAGTCCGCCGCGGAACTGCGCGCCGCCGACCGGCTCATTTTCCCCGGACAGGGGGCGATGGGACATTGCCGGGCGGAACTGGCGCAGCGCGATCTACTGAATCTGCTGCCCGAGCTGGCGCGGGAAAAACCCACCCTGGGGGTTTGCCTGGGGCTGCAGGCGGCCCTGGACTTCAGCGAGGAAAACGGCGGCACCCAGGGACTGGGCCTGTTTCCCGGCGTGGTGCGGCGCTTTCCGACCGGCCTGCCCGAGGCGCCGGGCTTGCCCCCGATACGCATCCCCCACATGGGCTGGAACCGCGTGGAGCCGACCCGGCCCCACCCGCTGTTCGAGGGGATTGCGCCGGGTAGCCGGTTTTACTTCGTACACAGCTACTACGCCCCGGCTGGATCGCCGGAGGTGGCCGCCGTGACCCATTACGGTCTGCCCTTCGCCGCCGCGCTGGGGCGGGATGGTTTTTTTGCGGTACAGTTTCACCCCGAGAAAAGCCAACAGGCAGGTCTGCGCCTGCTCTCCAACTTCAGCCGCTGGGATGGCGCTTCCCCGGCAAGCACTTCCTGACCCCGAGGTCCGTCATGCTGCTCATTCCCGCTATCGACATCAAGGACGGCCAGTGTGTTCGCCTGCGCCAGGGCCGGATGGATGACGTCACAGTATTCGCCGCAGATCCCCTCACCATGGCCGATCGCTGGGTTCAGGCCGGCGCCAAGCGCTTGCATCTGGTGGACCTGGATGGCGCTGTGCAGGGTCGGCCGGTGAATCGGGATGTCGTCGAGCGCATCTGCGCCGCCCATCCCAACGTGCCGGTGCAGATCGGCGGCGGCATTCGTGACGAGGAAACGGTGCAGAGCTACCTGGATACAGGGGTGCGCTACGTCATCATCGGCACCAAGGCGGTCAATACGCCCCACTTCATCAACGACCTGTGCATGGAGTTTCCCGGCCACATCATCGTGGGCCTGGATGCGCGCGACGGCAAGGTCGCCATCGATGGCTGGTCCAAGCTGTCCCACCACGAGGTCACCGACGTCGCCCGCCGACTGGAAGACGACGGCGTCGAGGCGATCATCTACACCGACATTGGCCGCGACGGCATGATGCAGGGGGTGAACGTTGATTCCACGGTGGCCCTGGCGCGCAGTGTTCACATTCCCGTCATCGCCTCCGGCGGCGTCCACAGCCTGGATGACATCCGCGCGCTGTGCGCCGTGGCGGATGAAGGCATCATCGGCGCCGTGATCGGCCGCGCCCTGTATGAAGGCTCGCTGGATCTGGCTGCGGCCCAGCGGCTGGCCGACGGGCTGGGCGGCTGACGTGGCTCTTGCCAAGCGCCTCATCCCTTGCCTGGACGTCGACGGTGGACGGGTGGTCAAAGGCGTGCGCTTCGAAGGCCTGCGCGATGCCGGTGATCCAGTGGAAATCGCCCGGCGCTATGACGAACAGGG
>JBATEM010000132.1:0-3941 GCA_049664005.1 Candidatus Macondimonas sp. | reverse complement strand
GCCATTGTCCGGCCCAATCAGACGCATCCCGCTGCCCTCCAGCACCAGGCCGCGCCGCGCGGTACCCACGCCGGGATCGACCACCGCCACCACGCAAGCGCCGACCGGGAGATAGGGGAGCAGGGCTGCCAACAGGTAAGCGGCAGGGCGGGGCGCAAAGGGCGCCAGATCGTGGCACAGGTCCATGACCACCGCATGGGGCGCCACACGGTGGATGGCGGCCTTCATCTGGCCGACATAGGGGCCTGCCAGACCGAAATCCGTGAACAGCACCAAGGGTCCGAGGCTGGACACGGAAATCAGCGCCACCACGGTGGGAAAGGGTCAGACGTCCAGGTTACTGACCAGAAGGGCATTACGTTCAATGAATTCTCGCCGCGGTTCCACCTGATCGCCCATGAGGGTGGTGAAGATGTCATCCGCCGCCACCAGATCCTCCACATTGACCCGCAACAGGCGCCGCGTCTCGGGATCCATGGTGGTCTCCCAGAGCTGATCCGGGTTCATTTCCCCCAGGCCCTTGTAGCGCTGGATGGCCAGACCGCGCCTAGCCTCCTCCATCAGCCACTGCACCGCATCCCGGAAGCGCATCGTCGCCTGGCCACGTTCGCCACGGGCCACACGCGCCTGATCCGTCCACATCCCCCACAGGGTCTGTGCCATCTGGTGCAGCGGGCGAAACTCCGGGCCTTCCAGTTGTTCCCGGCTCAGGTGATAGATCTGATCGAGGCCGTGGCGCTTGCGGCTCACCACCAAGCCGGATGCATCACAACGCGTTGCCACATAGAGATTCGCCCCCGGCGCTGAAGCATTCAGTTTCGCTTCAAAAACCTCAAGCCAGGCTTTCCTGGCCGAGTCCTCCTCGGCCAAAATCGGCAGCACCGGCGCCACCTCCGACAACACCATCAACAAATGGGGATCAAAGGAACGCGACAGACGGTCAACTGCCGTCTCGGCTGCCTGGTGTGTCGCGACCAGGCGCGCCAGGGGCTCGCCATGGATCGCCGGGACATCGGGCGCTGGCCATACGGAAGCGCCGTCCACGGACAGATTGAGCAGATAGGCGTCCAGGGCCGCGTTGTCCTTCAGATATTGCTCCTGCTTGCCGCGTTTTACCTTGTAGAGCGGGGGCTGAGCGATATAGACGTGTCCACGCTCCACCAAGGCGAAGGTCTGGCGATAGAAGAAGGTCAGCAACAGCGTGCGGATATGGGATCCGTCGACATCGGCGTCGGTCATGATGATGATGCGATGGTAGCGCAGCTTGTCCGGATTGAAATCATCCCGGCCAATGCCACAACCCAGTGCCGTGATCAGCGTGGCCACTTCCTGGGAAGCCAGCATCTTGTCAAAACGGGCTTTCTCGACATTGAGGATCTTGCCTTTCAGCGGCAGGATGGCCTGGGTACGCCGATCCCGCGCCTGTTTGGCGGATCCACCGGCGGAGTCGCCTTCCACCAGAAAGATCTCCGACAGGGCCGGATTTTTTTCCTGGCAATCAGCGAGCTTGCCTGGAAGGCCGGCAATGTCAAGCGCACCTTTACGACGCGTCATCTCTCGCGCGCGACGGGCGGCTTCCCGCGCACGGGCGGCGTCCATGACCTTGCCGACCACGGCCTTGGCATCGTGGGGATGCTCCAGCAGAAAGTCCTGCAGCCGTTCGGCCACCAGCGACTCCACGATCGCCTTGACCTCCGAGGACACCAGCTTGTCCTTGGTCTGGGAAGAAAACTTGGGGTCCGGCACTTTGACCGACAGAACGGCGGTCAGCCCTTCACGGGCATCGTCGCCCATCAGCGAGAGCTTTTCTTTCTTGTTCAGCCCCGCGCTTTCGATGTAGCCATTGACGGTTCGCGTCAACGCTGCACGAAAACCAGCCAGATGGGTGCCGCCATCGCGTTGAGGAATGTTGTTGGTGAAACAGAACATCGTCTCCTGGTAGGAGTCGTTCCATTGCATCGCCACTTCCACGCCGATGCCATCGCGCTCGCCCGAGAAATAGAAAATCCGGGGATGCAGCGGGGTTTTCTTCTGGTTGAGATGCTCGACGAAAGCGCGGATGCCGCCTTGGTACTCGAATACAGCCTGGCGACCCTCGCCTCGTTCATCCCGCAGTTCGATGCGCACACCGGAATTCAGGAACGACAGTTCCCGGAGCCGCTTGGCCAGGATGTCGTAATGAAACTCGATATTGCTGAAAATCAAGGGGCTGGGCTTGAAGCGGATGAGTGTGCCGCGCTGATTGGTGTCCCCAATGACAGCGAGTGGCGCTTGGGGCTCGCCCAGGTGATAGCGTTGAAAGTGCGTCTTGCCTTCGCGATGGATGGTTAGTTCCAAGGTTTCGGAGAGGGCATTGACGACGGAAACGCCGACGCCATGCAGGCCTCCGGAAACCTTATAGGAGTTGTCATCGAATTTTCCGCCCGCGTGCAGGATGGTCATGATCACTTCGGCGGCGGATCGCCCTTCTTCCGCATGGATATCGACGGGAATTCCGCGCCCGTTATCCGAAACCATGATGGTGTTGTCGTTTTCGATGGCGACCTGGATGTTGGTGCAATGCCCCGCCAACGCTTCGTCGATGGCATTGTCCACAACCTCGAACACCATGTGATGCAGGCCCGAACCGTCATCGGTGTCGCCAATGTACATGCCGGGACGTTTACGGACCGCATCAAGACCGCGCAGCACCTTGATGTTGGAAGAATCGTAGCTTGTTGCACTCATGCGAAAGAGGCACCCGGAAAAAGGAACATCATAGCATTCTTGAGACGATACCCTGTTCCACGTGGAACAAGGCGCCATCAACAGGGGGGCGGGCTTGTGCGGCATCGATCAGGGTCACAAACCGCTGGGCAGGCAACTCTCCAAGCAATTCTGAAAGGCGCAGCCAGTGACTTTCATCCAGCTCAGAGACTGGGTCATCGACCAAGACGATCGGCTTTTGACCGGTTGTCTGGTGCAGATGGATGACTTGGGCCATCAATAAGGCATAGGTCCAACGCTTTTCTTCCCCTCGCGACATTTGCTGGAACGCCGCATGCCCATCGACCCGAATCACCAGATCTGCCCGATGCGGGCCTATCGAGGAAAATCCTTGGGCACGATCCCGTGATCGACTGGAAACGAGTGCTTCCTCAAGCGACTTTTCACGTGGCCAACCGGGCTGATAGCGGCACTGCAGTTCACCAGGGCAATCCAGTTTATCTAGGCAGGGCAGTATCAAGGGCAAGAGATGTTCTATATACGTTGCGCGCAATTCATTGAGCACAAGTCCATGTTCAATCATCGCTTGTTCCCAAGCGACCAGCATCAAAGGCGGGGATCCTGCGCGCAAGGCAGCATTGCGTTGATCCAATGCTCTCTGATAGGTCCGCCAATGGGCATGAAAACGGGGTTCCACGTGGAACAATCCCCAATCAAGAAATCGGCGGCGGTCAGCAGGGCTTCCTGAAACAAGGGGGGTCGTCCGCGGATCAAGCAACTGAACGGGCAGAAGAGGAAGAAGCTCACTCAGGACCTTGACGGGTTCACCTTGAAGTCGAAAAGAGAATGAGGCAGCAGAGGCATTGAGCGTCAGGCCGATCTGTCGATCAAAGGCGCCGGATAGCAAGGCCTGCAATGAAAACCTGTCGCATCCACGGCGCCAAAGATTCTGGCGCCTGGCTGTGCGAAAGGATTTTCCTCTGCCGAGCAGGTAAATTGCTTCCAGAAGCGAGGTTTTGCCGCTGCCATTGGGTCCGATGATCAGGTTGACCTCGGAATCACATTCCATCTGGAGGGAGGTAAACAGTCGAAAATCGCGTCCCTTCAGCGCGTGCAAGCTCATCCGCTTGCCTCAAAGTCGCATGGGCATGACCACATGGCTGCTGGGAACCGCTGGGCTAGCTGTATCGACAGCGGTTATGACGCAACTGCCATTGGCATCGGAAAATTGCAAG
>JBATEM010000131.1:0-4620 GCA_049664005.1 Candidatus Macondimonas sp. | reverse complement strand
GCGACCGGACCGAGCAGCAGCTGAATGTCTATGCCAACAACACCTTGCGCAAGCAGTTGGAAAACGTCAACGGCGTGGGCGAGGTGCGCATTGCCGGTTCGCGGGAACGTACTGTACGCGTTGAAGTTGATCCGGCCCGTTTGGCCAGCTACGGCCTGACGGTGCAGGATCTGCTCCAGGCCTTCCAGCGTGAGCATTTCCTGTTGCCCGGCGGCTTCGTCGTGGGCAAGGAGACCGAATCCCTGCTTAAGCTGGACCTGGAGTACCACGATCCTGCCGCGCTCCGGGAGATGATCGTCGGTTTTGTCGACGGCGCTGCAATCCGCTTGCGTGAGGTGGCGGAGGTGGTCGACGGATTGGCCGATCCCCGACAGCTCGCGCGCTATAACGGTGTGCCCATGGTGGGCTTGGGTATCGTCAAGATTGCCGGCAGCAATACCGTAGCCATCATTGATGAAGTCAAGCGCCGACTGGATGAGGAGATCCGTCCTCAGCTTCCGCCGGGCATGACCATCTCGGTAGCCACCGATACATCCACCTTCATTCTGGAAATGGTGCATGCGCTACAGGAGCATCTGATCACCGGCACTCTGCTCGCCGCCGCCATCGTCCTGCTCTTCCTACGCAATTTCCGCTCCACCCTGATCATCGCTGCCGCGATTCCGGTGTCTCTCATGGGCGCGGTCGCGGTGATGTATTTCTTTGGCTACACCTTCAATGTCGTCACGCTGCTGGCCTTGCTGCTCCTGATCGGCGTGGTGGTGGACGACGCCATCGTGGTACTGGAAAACATCTACCGCCATCGTGAGGAGTTGGATCCCGATCCCGTCAGTGCGGCCATGAACGGCACCCAGGAAGTGATGTTCGCCGTGCTGGCGGCGACGCTTTCCCTGGTGTCGATTTTTGTTCCCGTCGTGTTCATGGGGGGGATCGTGGGGCGTTTTTTCGAGTCCTTTGCCGTGGTGGTGGTATTCGGCGTGCTGGTCTCCTGGTTCGTCGCACTCACCCTCACGCCCATGATGTGTTCACGCTATCTGAAGGTATCCCACGAGCACGGGCGAGTCTTCAACGCCTTTGAGCGGGCGTTCCGCGGAATGGAGTCGGGTTACCGGAATCTGCTGGGGCGATCTTTGAACGCCCCCTGGCGCGTCATGCTGCTGGCCGCTTTGGTGGTGCTCTCCAGTAGCTTTTTCTTTGCCAACGTGGGCGGCGAGTTCGTGCCTGAAGAGGATCAGGGGCAATTGTTCGTCCAGCTCAAAACGCCCTTGGGTTCGGGCATTGAATACACCGACAGCCGGCTGCGGGCGATGGAGACGGTTTTGTCTCAGGAGCCCACGGTGGTGGGCTACTTCACCGCGATCGGCCTGGGTCAGCAGGGCCAGGTCAATCAGGCGGTCGCCTTCGTGACCATGAAGCCGCGCGGGGAACGGGACATCTCTCAGCAGGATCTGGCGGTCAAGCTGCGTGAAAAAGCCGCAGCCATCCCGGGGGTACAGGTCTTTGTTTCCGAGGTGCCCGCGTTTGGCGGGGAGCGCGGCGAACCGCTGCAGTTGGTGTTGCGCGGGCGCAGTCTGGGGGACGTGGCGCGTTACGCCGACGAGATTCACCAGCGGCTGTTGACGACACCCGGGATGGGCAGTGTCGATCTCACCTTGCAGCTTGACTTGCCCCAGGTGGAACTTGCAATTGACCGGGAGCGGGTCGCTAGCCTTGGCCTGTCCACTTTGGAGGTGGCTCAGGCGGCCAATATCCTGGTGGGGGGGTTCGATGTCGCGCGCTATAACGATGATCCCGGCGATGGCGAACGCTACGACCTGCGACTGAAAGCCCGTGAGGGCGCCTACGCGACCCCGGATGACTTGCGAAATATCTTTCTGCGCAATCGCGCCGGCGAGCTGGTGCGGCTGGATACGGTGGCCAGTGTGCGCCAGTCGCTGGGCCCTGCCGAGATCGGCCGATTTGACCTGAACTATGCCGGGTTTTTCTTCATCAACCCCACCATGCCGCTCGCCGAGGCGGTTGGCCACGCGCAGGCGATTGGTCAGGAGATCCTGCCCACCGGATATACCCTGGATCTGACCGGTCAAGCCAAGGAATTCGAGGATACGGCAGGCTACATGATCTTCGCGCTCGTGGTGTCGCTGGTGTTGCTGTACATGGTCCTGGCCAGCCAGTTCGATTCCTTCCTGCAACCACTCATCATCATGGTTGCCCAGCCCTTGGCCGCCATCGGGGGGGTGGCGGCGCTCTGGCTGCTTGGCTACACGTTGAACATGTTCTCCATGATCGGGATGTTGCTGCTGGTGGGACTGGTGGCGAAGAATTCCATCCTGCTGGTGGATCTGACCAATCAGCGCCGCGCCGAAGGTGTGCCATTGCAACAGGCACTGATGGAAGCCTGTCCGGTGCGCCTGCGGCCGGTGCTGATGACCTCGCTCACGGTGATTTTCGCGCTGTTGCCGGCGGCGCTGGGCTTGGGCGCCGGTGCGGATACCAACGGTCCGCTATCGGCGGCGGTCATCGGCGGGATGGTGACATCCACCGCGCTGACCTTGGTGGTGGTGCCGGTGGTGTATCTGTTGGTCGAACGGATGAAAGAGCGTCGCGGATTTCATCCCGCCACGCATCAGGGGACGGATCATGCGTAATCGGATCGGAAAAGCCGGCGCCGGCCTTGCCTGTCTTCTCGCGGCAATGGGCCTGAGTGGGCCCGTTTCCGCCGAGGGGCTGGTGGAAATCTACCGGTTGGCGCAGGCCCGCGATGCAGCCTATGAGTCCGCGCGTCATCGCCTCGATGCCGTGTATACGCTGAACCAGCAGGCGCGTGGGGTGCTGTTTCCCAGCATCGACCTGAATGGTGGCGCCAATCGCAATTGGCTGGATGTGGATAGTGATCCAGTGTCCCTTCCTGGCCCGCCGGGTTCGCCGCCCAGCTCGATCGATCAGAGTGGTCAGGTCAACAGTGCGACGGGCTGGAACTATGGCGTGCAGCTGCGCCAGCCGCTGTTTGTGGCGGAAGCCATTTTCCGCTATGGACAGGCCAAGCGACAGATTGCACTGGCTGAGGTGGAATACGCCATTGCCCGTCAGGATCTGATCCTGCGCACGGCATCGGGGTATTTCCAGGTCCTGCAGGCGGATCAGGCGTTGGCATCCAGCAAGGCAGAGCGGCGCGCACTTGAGCAGGAGCTGGCCCGTGCCCGGAAATCCTTCGAGGTCGGGACCGTTGCCATTACCGATGTGAATGAGGCTCAGGCTCGCCATGACCTGGTGTCGGCGCAGGTGCTGCAGTATGAAAATGATCTCGCGGTGGCGCGCCAGCAGTTGACGCGCATCATTGATCAGGACGTGCCCCCATTGCGCGGGCCGCGGGCCGACTTTCCGCTAACCCCCCCCGAGCCCGCGCTCCAGTCGGAATGGACGGAGCGTGCGCGTCGGTCCAATCTGTTCCGTGTGGCGAACGAATTGGGGGTCGAGGTCGCGCACGCCGAGGTGCGGGCTCGGCAGGGCGCCCGTTTGCCGACGGTGTTCCTGGTGGGGAACTATGATGTTCAGGAGTCGCGCCGCCCGAGTTTCGGGGGGGAAGTCACGCGTACCGAGACCGAGAGCAGTGTGGTGGGGGTGCAGCTCAGTGTGCCGCTGTTCCGGGGGGGCTTGCTGGACGCTCAGGTCAAGGAGGCGGCAGCACTTTACGGGCAGCGCAAGAGCGATCTGGTGGATGCGACACGCGGCGCTGAACTTCAGGCCAGCCAAGCTTTCCTGCAGATGAATACGTCCATTGCGCAGGTTCGGGCCTTTGAACAGGCCGTGAAGTCAAGCGTAACCGCCTATGAGTCGGCGCGGCGTGGCCGGGAGGTGGGCGTGCGGACCGCCGTGGACGTGCTGTTCGCCCTGCAACAGGTCTATGTCGCGCAGCAGAACCTGGATAGCTCCCGTCTGGCTTACCTGTTGGGTCGGCTCAACCTTCAGTCTGCAGTGGGTAGCCTGGAACCCGCCGATCTGGAAACAATTGATGCCTATCTATCGGAAGCCGCAACCCGGGCCCTGCCGGTCGAGATTCGCTGAGGTTTGACAGTGATCGGCAAGCTGAAGATAATGGCAAGCTTACATTTCGGAGGGGTTCCCGAGCGGTCAAAGGGAGCAGACTGTAAATCTGCCGGCTCTGCCTTCGTAGGTTCGAATCCTACCCCCTCCACCAGATTGCGTACGGGTTCCATCAAGGGCGGCGCGCGGGTGTAGTTCAATGGTAGAACTTCAGCCTTCCAAGCTGATAGCGTGGGTTCGATTCCCATCACCCGCTCCATAAGTTGTCTTTGGCAGGCTGTTTTTTTAGGTTCAGGGCCCATATAGCTCAGTCGGTAGAGCACTTCCTTGGTAAGGAAGAGGTCACCGGTTCAAATCCGGTTATGGGCTCCACGATTGATGGATGGCTTCTCGTCGCGCAATGAGGGGCCGTTTTGGCGTATTTGATTTCTCATGGAGACTGCTGCGCATGGCCAAGAGCAAGTTTGAGCGTACGAAGCCGCATGTGAATGTGGGGACGATTGGTCATGTGGACCATGGGAAGACGACGTTGACGGCGGCGCTGACGAAGGTGTTGGCGGAGAAGTTTGGTGGTGA
>JBATEM010000130.1:0-3766 GCA_049664005.1 Candidatus Macondimonas sp. | reverse complement strand
CGCTGGCGCTGCTGGAACAAGGCCAGTGCCGCGTCGCCGAGCCCCTGCCCGGCGGCGGCTGGCAGGTCAATGAATGGCTGAAGAAGGCCGTGCTGTTGTCCTTCCGGCTGGAAGACAACCAGCTCATGGATGGCGGTTTCGGTCGTTTCTACGACAAGGTCCCCACCCGCTTCGCCGGCTTTTCCGAAGCCGATTTTCGCGCCCTGGGCGCGCGCGTGGTGCCACCCGCCACGGTGCGGCGCGGCGCCTATATCGCGCGCGGCGCCGTGCTGATGCCGAGCTATGTGAACATCGGCGCCTACGTGGGCGAAAACACCATGGTCGACACCTGGGCCACGGTCGGCTCCTGCGCCCAGATCGGCCGCAACGTGCATCTCTCCGGCGGCGTAGGCATCGGCGGCGTGCTGGAACCGCTGCAAGCGGCGCCCACCATCATCGAGGATGACTGTTTCATCGGCGCCCGTTCGGAAATCGTCGAGGGCGTCATCGTCGAGCGCGGCGCGGTCATTTCCATGGGCGTCTACATCGGCCAGAGCACACGCATCTACGACCGGCAGACCGGAACGGTCAGTTACGGCCGCGTTCCGGCCGGCGCCGTGGTGGTCTCCGGCAGCCTGCCATCGGCCGATGGGCGCTACAGCCTCTATTGCGCCGTCATCGTGAAACAGGTCGATGAAAAGACCCGCGCCAAGGTCGGCATCAACCAACTGCTGCGCGACGTGGACTGAGGCCATGACCACGACTTTTGAGCTGGCCCAAGCCCTGATCGCGCATCCCTCCGTTACACCAGAGGACGCTGGCTGTCAGGAATTGATCAGCGCGCATCTGCGTCCGCTCGGCTTTCGATGCGAGGTGCTGCAGTTTGGCGCAGTGCGCAACCTGTGGGCGACCTGGGGCGAAAGCGGTCCGCTGCTCGCCTTTGCCGGACACACCGATGTCGTGCCCACTGGCCCCGAGGAGCAATGGACCTCGCCGCCCTTTGCGCCGACTGTACGCGATGGCCTGCTTTACGGTCGCGGCGCAGCAGACATGAAAGGCAGCCTCGCCGCCATGGTGAGCGCAATCACCGCCTTTCTCGGCCGCCATCCGGCCCCGCAGGGACGCATCGGCCTGCTGCTGACCAGCGACGAGGAAGGCCCGGCAGTGGACGGCACCGTCCGTGTGGTGGAAGAACTGGCGCGGCGCGGCGACATGCCGACCTGGTGCATCGTGGGCGAGCCCACCAGCGAACGCGCCCTGGGCGACATCATCAAAAACGGCCGGCGCGGCTCACTGAGCGGCAATCTCACGGTGCACGGGGTGCAGGGACATGTGGCTTACCCCCAGAAGGCTGCCAATCCCATTCACCTCGCCGCCCCGGCCCTGAGCGATCTGGTTGCCGAACGCTGGGACGAAGGCACGCCCGCGTTCCCGCCCACCACCTTGCAGATTTCCAATCTCCATGCGGGGACCGGCGCCGGCAATGTCATCCCCGGCACGCTGAACGTGCAATTCAATTTCCGCTTCAATCCCAGCAGTCCGGCCGTGAGCCTGCAGGAGCGGACCGAGGCGCTGCTGGCGCAACACGGTCTGGATTTTCATATCGACTGGACGCTGGGCGCCGAACCCTTCCTGACCGCGCCCGGCTTGCTGGTCGACACGGTGCGGGCGGCGATCGAGGCCGTCACCGGCCGGCAGGCGGAATGCTCCACCATCGGCGGCACTTCCGATGCCCGCTTCATTGCCCGTTATTGCCCGCAGGTGGTGGAATTGGGTCCAGTCAACACCTCCATTCACCAGATCGACGAATGGGTGGACGTGGCCGAGCTCGACCAGCTCGCCGCCATCTATGAACAGGTGCTGGAGCGGCTGCTGGGGTGAACCGGGTCCATTCGAGGTGCGCATGAACCCGCCTACCGAATCGACCGGCGACGCCCACCCGGACGCGCCAAACCCATCGGCCGAGGACCGGGTCTTCATGGCGTGCGCGCTGGCGCTGGCCCGTCAGGCCGAAGCCTTGGGGGAAGTGCCCATCGGCGCCGTGCTGGTGCGGGACGGCGCCATCATCGGGGAAGGTTTCAACCAGCCCATCGGGCAGCGCGACGCCACCGCCCACGCTGAGATCCTGGCCCTGCGCGCGGGGGGCCAACTGCTGGGCAACTACCGCCTGCCCAACACCTGTCTGTATGTCACCCTCGAGCCCTGTTTGATGTGCGTCGGCGCCATGCTCCACGCCCGCATTGCGCGGCTGGTTTACGGTGCCACCGACCCCAAGGTCGGCGCGGCGGGCAGCCTGCTCAATGCCTTCGGCAACGGCGGTCTCAACCACCAGGTGCAGATCCAGGGTGGCGTGCTGGCGACCGAATGCAGCGCACTGCTGCGCGATTTCTTCCGCGCCCGTCGCTGATCCGACCGCATCCCGTGACCCAAAAAGCCGCTTTGCCAGCTCGTGACCTGCCCCCCGTAGCCGTACCGATCATTAGGCAGGAAGTCCAGTTGAAAGGTTAATCGAATTGATGGTGGTTTCCAGTTCCTTGAGCCGCCGGGTGTCGGAGACGTCCATGCCGCCCGCCATGTGTAGAAGATGGCGTCCAGGAAACCGCCCTCGCGGCAGAGTTCCTTGATCGGCATCCCGGCTTCGGCTTGCTTGAGAAACCCGATGATCTGTTCTTCGCTGTATTTGCTTGAGTGTTCTGGACTGGCCGATGATTTGAGGCATGCCTGGAAACGATCCGGACGGCCACGCCGCAATTGACCAAGGATAAGCGTTTCCACCGGCTCAAGACGATGCTTCACCGCCATGGCGCGCCACAACCTGCGCCGATCGCAACCAAACGCTATCGCCTACGGGTTAGCGGATTGAGCAGCCCAGGCCCAGTGGCACGACCCAAGGCCGATAGGCGCCAGACTCTGACAGAGACTGTGACAGGCACTCGACGCACCTCTCCCAGTCAGGGAAATGCCTCAAGGCGGCAGCTTGCGGCGGGTAAAAAAGAGCGCCACGCCACCCAGGATGACCAGTGCAAGGCCGCGATAGGCCCAGGGCAGCTGGTTCGCCATAAAGCCGACCGGCGCAAGTCCCGTTCCCTGGAGAATCCACCAAATCCCCAGCAGCATCGCAAGGATGCCAGTCGATCGAAATACTGCCCTCATATCACGCTCCTCCTTGGAATTGCGCTGCCCAGAACAATGTTCTAGCCCGGGGATTTGATCGTCTTGCATTGCAAGACGCCCGGAGAAATCAACCGCCCGTATTCATGGTGATCTGAACGAATCATAGATGACAGACAGGGGTTAAGCGCTCCGTCCATGGGACGCCCTGCTGCAGGATGACGCTGTGGGGCGACGCTGGGCCGACGCCCGCAGCCGACGGCCTGATGACCGCGGCGGATGCTTTTTGCGTGCTGGGCTTGAGTCGGTCGGGACGGAAGAGGGTTCAGCCGGCGGCACGGCGGCGGTACAAGGGCGAGGCTTCATCCCAAGCGGGTTGATAACGCACCGAGAATGCCTGCAAGGCCGCCAAGGCGGCCTGCGGGTCTTGGTCGGCGCGCAAGGCAAGTACGTCGAAGCCCGAGCGCTTCATGAAAAAAACCTGATCGATCAGGACCTCGCCGATGGCGCGGATCTCGCCGCGATAGCCGTAGCGCTCACGCAGCAGGCGGGCGGCGCTGTAAGGCCGTCCTTCGCCGGGGCTGGGGAAGCGCAGGGCGATGCAGGCGATGCGGGGAAGATCGGCCACCAGTTCTTCCAGCGGCTGACCGGGTTCCAACACCACGCCGACCGGCGC
>JBATEM010000129.1:0-10011 GCA_049664005.1 Candidatus Macondimonas sp. | reverse complement strand
TCAGCTCCTGGTAGGTCGCGGTCATGCGCTCACGGCTGAAGGCATTGATCTCAAGACCCTGGACAATCTGGTATTGCCCATCGCGGCAGGTGACCGGATAGGAATAGACCACGCCTTCCGGAATGCCATAGCTGCCATCCGAGGGAATGCCCATGCTGACCCAATCGCCTTCCGCGCTGCCCAGCGCCCAGGTGCGCATGTGGTCGAGGGCGGCGGAGGCGGCGGAGGCGGCGGAGGACGCGCCACGGGCCTTGATGATGGCAGCGCCGCGCTGCTGCACCACGGGGATGAACTCCTCGGCGTACCAGGCGGCATCCACCTGCGCCAGAGCCGGCTTGCCACCCACGGTGGCGTGATGCAGGTCCGGATACTGGGTGGAGGAATGATTGCCCCAGATGGTGACCCGGCGCACGTCATTGACATGTGTGCCCAGCTTGGCGGCGATCTGGTGCAGCGCCCGGTTGTGGTCCAGACGGGTCATGGCGGTGAACTGGCGCCGGTCCAGGCTCTTGGCGTTGCTGGCGGCAATCAGGGCGTTGGTGTTGGCGGGATTGCCCACCACCAGCACGCGGATGTCGCGGCTGGCGTGCTGGTCCATGGCCTTGCCCTGCACCGAGAAAATCTGCGCATTGGCCTCCAGCAAATCCTTGCGTTCCATACCCGGACCACGGGGGCGCGCACCCACCAGCAGCGCGTAGTCGGCGTCCTTGAACGCCTCCTCGGGCCGATCGGTGGCAATCACCTCGGTCAACAGGGGGAAAGCGCAGTCGTTGAGTTCCATGACCACGCCCTTGAGGATTTCCTGGGCCTGGGGCACTTCCAGCAACTGCAGGATCACGGGCTGATCCGGGCCGAGCATGGCGCCCGATGCGATACGAAAATTCAGTGCATAGCCAATCTGGCCAGCGGCGCCGGTCACGGCAACGCGTACGGGTTTTTTCATGGACGACTCCCTTGCTTGTTCGGAAACCAATGCACTCGCCGGGACCGGTCAAAGGCATCCGGCAAGGGCTTGCTAGTGTAACAATCAAATCGGCCGAGCGCCCAGCGCCGCCTCGAACAGCCCCAGAACGGTGCCATCCGGCGCCCGAATGCGGGCATAGCGCCCATAGCTGGGGATCGTGACCGGCGTTTCCGCCACTTCACCGCCCAATACGCAGGCACGCGCCAACACCGCATCCAGTTCGGATACGGCGATGAAGGCCTGCTGGGTCTCACCGACGGGCAGCACGTCCACCTGGAGCAGGCCGATACGAGGACCGTCGGCCGGGATCGCCTCCCGGTAACGCCGGCCATGGGGCGCAAACGCCCAGCCCAACAGCGCGGTGAGAAAATCGGCCACGGCTTGCGCGTCCCGGCAATGCCACTCTACATGGGAAATCCAGGCGGTCACGGCTCAGTCCACATCGACGCGCGTCACGCCGGGAAAGGTGAGGATGAAATCAGGGCCATAGACGCCGGCAGGCGTGGCATAGCCGGGCCGCAATGCGCCGGCCAGCACACGCTGGGCGATGGCCAACGCCGTCCAGGCGGTGAGGGTGTAGGCATTGGGCAGGGTGAGCCGGCTGCGCACGCAATGCCCGCTCGCATCGCAAGCCTCGCCCCAGCAGATCGCCCCCTCGCGCTCGCGGGCGAGGTGATCCGGTCCCCGCATCGTGCGCTGGATCAGGCCCTGCAGGACGCGCCGCACCCCCTGATAGCGCAACAGGCCCTGCAGACGTGCGCCCCGCCGCGCCCAGCGGATCACCGCAGGCGGCACCACCAGATAAGTCTCGATATCGGGAATGCCGGTGGTGTACCACGCGGTCGCCACATCGCCCCAGGGGATGGTCATGGCGCTGACCGGACCGGCGCCCAGATCGACCGTGCGACTGCGATAGGCCACAGGCACCCGCTCCAGCACACCGCCCCGCCGCACCCAGCCCGGTTCGTGACCCAGTTCCACGGCGGTGAGGGCCGTTCCCCGCGAGAGCCGATTCAGGCCACGGAAGGCCAGCGCCAAATGGGTGGCACCGGGCAGCCGCTGCTTCAGGTGCGCAGCCAGGCAATCCGTGGGCACCACATCGAAACCCACGCCCGGCATGAGCATCACGCCCGCCTCTCGCGCCGGCTCATCCAGGGCCGCCAATACCTCAAACACCGGGATTTCGCCGGTGATGTCGAGGTAGTGCACGCCTGCTTGCAGACAGGCGCGCGCCAATGGCTCAGCGGTATGGACAAAAGGCCCGGCGGCGTTGATGACCACCTTGAGCCCCGCGAGTTGCTCCGCGACCCGGCGGGGTTCAGTGAGATCGAAGATGCGCGCGTCCCAGCCTTCCCGCTCCGCCTGGGCGCGAATGGCGACCGTGTCACGCCCCGCCAGCACCAAGGGAACCCCGTTCTGCCGTGCGTGGTCAATAATGAGGCGGGCCGTATAGCCATTCGCCCCGTAAAGCAATGTTTCCGCGCTCATACTCGGCGTTCCCCTGTGTGCAGCGCAGGCAGCTTACCGGATCTATAATTGCCGAACTGATGAATTCTTCAAGGATGAGGATAACGGAATCATGAAACACACGAAGCGCTTGCGATTATGGACCATCGCTCTGATGCTGCTGCCGCTGGTTGCCACCGCCAGCGACTGGCAATTGGGCAAGGACGCGGACGGGATTCGCGTGTACTCGCGTGATGCCAGTGGCGGCGGCGTCGAAGTCAAGGCCGAGACCACCGTGGACGCGCCGCTGGTTAGCGTGATGGGCCTGATCCTGGATTACGACGCGGCCACCCGTTGGCGCAGTTCCATGATCAAGTCCATGAAAGTGAAAGACCAACCCAACGACCACACCTGGATTCTTCAGGTCCATGCCGAGCCACCCTGGCCGCTGCCCGCCAACGACAGCGTGATCGAAGCCGTACTGGAGGCCAAGCCGGAAAAAGTGATCTACCACTACAAGGAACGGGCCGACCTGCAGCCGCCCGGCACCAAGAGCGCGATGGGCAGCATGGACGGTCAATGGATCCTGAAGCCGGACGGCAACAACCGCACCAGCGTGACCAATGTCATGGTGATGAAACCAAACATCCCGGTTCCAGACTGGTTGATCAAGCGCATGGTCTACAACACGCCCCACGAACAATTGGTCAAGATGGGTCAGGTGGCGAAAGAACCGCGTTACCGGCCGGAGGCGGCTCCGGAGAAACTCAAGAATCTGCTGGCGCCAACCCTGAAATCGGCGGCCAATGAGGCGAGCCGCTCACCGGGATCCTGAGCTTCCAGCGGGAAATCACGGAACGCCTCAAGAAGCAGAAAGCGACGCCGGAAGGTCAACCTATTGGCCTTCCGGTTTTTTGTTTATCCAGGCGCATGGCCTTCCCGCTTTTGAGATAGGCAGCTGATATCGAGTCTGACCCCAATACTCCTCCGTGGTGGTTGTTCCTCACGAAAAAGGCGCAGATTCAGCCCCATAGAAAACACGTGGGGGTGAGTGAGCCGACGCGGCTAAAGCCTAGCGTTGAGTTGGCTCGAAAAGGAAGATTCGTAAAGTGATAATCAAGGGAGCCTTTACTGGCGCAGTATTTGCGATCATCGGGATCGTTATCTTTGAAGGCACAGGAGGCGGGATGGGCTTTGTGATTGGGATAGTATTAGTAGCAATTCTTGCCTGGATGGGGTTTGCTTATTATCTGTCAAGGCATGCGGATCCTCGGTTGTCCGGCGCAGGATTCATTATCCGAGGGATTGAAAAGCGAGGAGAGAATCCGAAGCGAGTTCCTCGTTCATTGCTAGAACAGGAGGTAGAGGAGGCCATAGTCCTTTCCACTGTGCTGTCTGGAGTGAACTGGGAGAACAAGTCGCAACGAGCGCGGTGGAATCGGATCTTCTTGGAAGATCTGGATGGTAGGGCGATGATTATCGCCCATTATCTGGCTAGTCCATCCCATGAATTTTTTAAATTGGACGCGGATGGCAAGAACTATTTTGTCGAGAAATTCAAAGAGCATGGTCTTTGAAGAGGCACATTTCTCGCTGGACAGATGTTTAGCTATTCAACAATATGCTTGCGCCACACGTTCAGATTGAGCCAGCGCTGGAGGCTGGGCGCGCCGCCGCTCATCATGGCTTCTTGCCGCCTCAAAATACTGTCCTCTTTGCGTACCAATTATGTATTTATCGACTTCGAGAACGTTAGGCCAGCGAGGGTAATCGGGGACAGACCACGGTTTCCTGCCAAGCTCATTCCTTTCGCTCACTTGACCAAGGAAAGCGCCGTGCCCCGCCGTGCATGTTTATCGTTGCCCAATGTTCCGCCGCACATCAACCAGCGCGATGGATTCGATAAGGGTTCTAACAGAACAGCGATAAAACTTGGACACATCACATGACGTCGGATGATACCGAAAGGCGTGCTGGCAGGCGGACCCCTGGCATCCCTTGTGGTGCCTATGCGCAGATACGCTGACCTGCTACCCTGCATAGGCGGCCTTTTGCCAGGAGCGCGTCATGCACTCGGAACGACTTTCCTCAGAGGAAATCGCCAACGCGATCACGCACGGCATCGGGCTTCTCCTCAGCATTGGCGGTGGAATCAGCCTGATCACCCTGGCCGCACGCCACGCCAGCACCCGTGAAATCATCAGCGCTGCCGTGTTCGCCACCACACTGGTGGTGATGTACGTCGCATCAACGCTTTACCACGCCATTCCCCACCCGCGTGCCAAGCGGAACCTCAAGGTGTTTGATCACTGCGCCATTTTCCTGTTGATCGCGGGAACCTACACCCCGTTCACAATCGTGGCCCTTAAAGGAACACTGGGTTGGTCGCTGTTCGGGATTGTCTGGGCGCTGGCCGTGCTGGGGATCGTATTCAAATTGTTTTTCACCGGGAAAATGCGCCTGCTGTCGACCATTACCTATGTGCTCATGGGGTGGATCGCCATCGTCGCCGTGGTGCCGATCAGCCGGGCACTACAGCCCGCCGCGCTGTATTGGCTGATCGGCGGAGGCATCGCCTATACCGCCGGAACACTGTTCTATCACAATCAGCGCATCCCTTATTCCCACGCCATCTGGCACGTATTCGTACTCGCCGGGAGCGTAAGCCATTTCATCGCAATCCTGCTCCAGTTCACTTGGCCCGCAGCCAACGGCGGGAAGGCAGTCAGCCTCGCTTTACTGGGCTAAATGTCCATCAATGGCGCATCCAGAACGGCCGCCGATACTCGGCCCGCCTGGCCAGCATTTCGTCTTCGTTCTCATCGACAGCAGGCCAAGGTCAACCGATCCAATGACGATATTTGTTTCCCCCTTAGACGGAGCGATTGTTAACAGCATCGGATTCAGGCTAAATTTTTTAGCCATGGAATCACATCACGCGCAACAGCATGTCGCGCGTGATGGTTACACTCTATGAGCTCCAGGCCTCCTGACGTAGCGGCTGATTAAGTATTGCCGCCTTCATCGCAACAAATGCATCTTGCATGTGATCGCCTATCTTCTCGATATCCGGCGCCTTTGTTTTGTCCGATGCCAGACCAAATACAAGATTACCAAGATAACTGCTCACCGTTATATTGATTCCAATGCCATCCATCACCAGTGACAAAGGATAGATTCCCAACAGCTTTGAGCCCTTGTAGTAGCGAGCATCCTTAAAAAGAGGAACGTTTGAAATCAATACATTGGTCATCGTGCGTGGATTGACCTCCCTGATGCCGCGCAGCCGCTTGTAAATGAGGGTAAGGATTCTTACTCCCATCAAGCTGTAAAGAACGCTTTGTGGGACACCGCCAATCTGCTTTTTGGCTCTTTCAGTAGCTTGTCTTATGACGTTAATTTGCTCGCCGGGTGATGTCATGTCCGTGCCAAGGCTATAGGCACAAAAAGAAATTCTATTGCTTTGATCCAAATCATCTTCAGTGTGAAGAGAGATTGGCATTGTTGCATAAAGGCTTTTCTTTACTGATTCGCCTTTTTCTTCCAGATAGCGTCGCAATCCAGTACCAACGATTGCGCTGACAATGTCGTTAATGGTGCTTCGGGTCACTCTGGCAATTTCCGCAACGGCATTCAGCGGGAGACTCGTCGTTGAAAAGCTCCGTGTCGGAGCAACAATCTGGTTGAATCGGGTAACGGGAACTGCTCCCTCAGGTGGTATCAACATGGTTTCGCCAGATTTAATCTGGGCTCTTATGACTCCAAGACCCTTCCAGTACGCTTTCAGTCTCGCCGCTCTGCTCGCAATGGGCGGCCTCCGGTTGGAATGTCTTTTTTGATTCATCTTTTTTGCGGCCATGTCTGCATTTGAAACGTCATTCGGATCGGTCTTGAACACTTCCTCCATGACATTCCGCGCGGATACACCGTCTATGCTGCAGTGATGGACTTTCACGACAAGGGCAAATTCATCTTTATTCTCCAGCCCATCCAGAACATGGATTTCCCACAGCGGGCGATTGTAATCCAAGGAAATTGAATGGAGATCTGTTGTATAGTCCCTGATCTCCTGGGCGGAGCCAATTCCAGACAGCCGGACAAAACGGACGTGGTGATTCATGTCCACTTCTTGGGCATCCACCCAATGATATCGTCCAAGCGTCCGAACCGATCGATGCAGGCGTTGATTGTAGTGAGGCAATGGCCAGGGATTTTGCCGAATTTCTTCGACTAGTTTTTCAACGTAATTTTCCGCGCATTGGCGAGGCTTTTCAAAAGTAACATAAGCCAATATGTGCATCTTCTGTTCAGGATTGTCCATGAGCAGAAACATGTTATCCAGTGCGGTGAGCTTCGTCATGATGTGTCCTCGTGGAATGGATGGCTAGCCATTCCCCCCAATCACAAGATTGCTGATGCATGGTCAGCAATTATTGCTATTAAAATCTTGTCGGGACTGCTGAGATCAGCCCTTCACCGGAAAATTGAACCTTAATCGCCTGGACAGGTTAAGGCAGCACTCGGACGCATGAGACCCTCGCCACAGGGCCTCGCCCAAGACATGTCACTTCCCCGCTTTCTTTTCTTTCTTCGCCGCTTTCTTTTCCTTCATGGTCTTTGCGGGTAGCTTCTTGTCGGTCTTCTTGCTGTCCATGCCCTTGCTCATAAAATCTCCTGTTGTGGTGGCGAAGCAATGACGGCAGTAATCTGCCGGCGTCTTGTCAGACTATCGGAAAAAGGACTGGATTGCTGAACTTTTTCTGTCCCGAGCGCTTAGAAATCGCCTGCACCATCGATTGAAGCCGAATATTTCGTCACTTCATCGTATGCCGGCTCTTTCACCATAGGTTCTTTTCGCGCCTGGTCAATGGGCTTGAGGGTCGGGCAAGGCGCTCCCAGCGGGCATCCCGCTGCCCATATCATCCGAGGATCAATCCGTACCGGACAGGCTGACCCGCCCCTTCAAGCGGCGTAGGTGCTATCCAGATAATCCAGAATGCGGGTCGACTCCAAGAGTTGCGTGCCGGTATTGGGGTCCTCGAGATAGGGGACCTGCATGTGGCCGGTGCGGCGGTAATGCGCTTCACGCTTGCCGCCGGGCACGGGCTCGAATGGCCCGCCCTGGATGCGCCGCGCCGCCGGCCCCATTTCCTGCCAGCGTTCCTTGCCGACATTGTGCAGGACATAGGGCAGTTCCAGCTCCGTCAGGCGCTCGCGCACCAGCCGTGAATAAGGACTGGATTCGAAACTCCACAAGTGCAGCAATTGCGCCGGCCTCCAGGCGGGCCGCCCCTGAATCCCGTGCAGGCCGCGTACGGCGATCCCCAGGCTGTTGCCGATTTGCTTGAGGATGGCGCCCCGGTAATAGGCCGGTACCTCGCGCCCGCCGTAAGTGCGAAAGAGATAGGCGATGATCGCCTCGGATTCATACATCCGGGTGTCGGTGTTGGGATCGATCAGATAGGGAAACTGCGCCTTGCCGCCCAGCTTGATCACCTCGGGGCGAAACCGCGTGCCGCCCTTGGGACAGGGATAGATTTCTGCGTCCAGGTGCAACGCAGTCAGCGCCTCGCGCACCGCTCGGCAATAGGGGCAACCCTCCATATCGTAGAGCTTGAGCAGTTGTCCCGGGGCCGGCGCCTGAACAGACGACGCAATCACGCTGGTGCCCCGCCACAGGCCGAGCGTGGACGACAGCACTGAACCCAGTACATTGATCTGATGCATCACGATATTGGGCATGGGGGCTCCGGGGTCAGGCCGAGCGTGGAGGAACGACCACGCATCACCGCATCAAGGCTGCGACTGCCAAGCCTTCCGAGTTGTTCGAACCGAAGCTTTGGGCCGTAGCATACCGAGACGGGAAAGCGCTACTTCATCCTATGCGCCATTGCCTGGAAGACAAGATAGATAGCTATTCAAACCGGCCTCAATCCTCATCGAATGGGGCAAACCCGGCGATCACTGGGGCATGGTCGGAGGGACGTTCCCAGCCCCGCGGGGTGGCGTCCACGCGGCTTTCCACGCAGCGCGCAGCCAGTGCAGGACTGACCAGGATCAGGTCGATGCGCAGGCCGCGCTTGCGGCGAAAAGCCTGCATGCGGTAGTCCCACCAGCTGTAAATGCCGCCGGCCGCCTCATGCAGGCGCAGGCTGTCCCGCAGCCCCAGATCCAGCAGGGCGCCCAGCGCCGCCCGCTCCGGCTCGCTGCACAGCACCTGCCCGGCCCAGGCGGCTGGATCGTGCACATCGCGGTCTTCCGGAGCGATGTTGAAATCCCCGACCACCGCCAGTTGGGGGTGATTGGCCAGCTCCGTTTGCAGGTAATCCCGCAACTGGGCCAGCCAGGCGAGTTTGTAGGCATATTTGTCGCTGCCCACGGCCTGCCCGTTGGGCACATACAGGTTCACCAACCGCAACGGGCCGATGGTGCAGGCCAGCACGCGCTGCTGCGGATCCTCGAAGCCCGGCAGACCAGTGCGCACCGCGCTGATCGGCAGGCGGCTGAGCACCGCAACGCCGTTATAGGCCGACTGGCCGGCGTAAATCGCCTCATAGCCGGCCGCGCGCAGCGCCTCGACCGGAAACTTGGCGTCGACCAGCTTGGTTTCCTGCAGGGCCAGCACCTCCACGGGGTTCTCCCGCAGCCAGTCCAGCACATGGGGAAGCCGCACGTTGAGTGAATTGACGTTCCAGGTGGCGATGCGCATGGGCGTGATTGTGCTGGAGCATGTGCGGCTTGCCAATGGGACGCATGGACGGGTCAGCACCCGACCCGTTCGGGAGATTCGTCACCGAACGTCCGGACGCGCTTGATCCGTGTAACTCACCAGAGAGGCCATCACCGCGAAACGGACGGCTTGAGTGAATGGACGGAGCGCGTCAGGATGGCACATCGCTCACCGCACGAGGCATGACGATGAGAAATGGAACGGCATCGATCGACGCTCCACCCCGCGGGCGGATGGGTCCGCTCAAGCTGTTTGCGCCCCACACCTGCGCGGATTATGGCGCGCGCCTGGCGGCGGCCCTCGGAATCTCCCTGACCCCACTGGAGGAGCGCGAATTCGAGGATGGCGAGCACAAGATCCGCCCCCTGGAGAGCGTGCGCGGCGCGGATGTGTATGTGGTTCAGCAGCTCCACAGCGCGCCGGGGGCTTCGGTCCACGACAAGCTGTGCCGGGCGCTGTTCCTGTTGGGGGCGCTGCGCGATGCCGGGGCCGCGCGGCTGACCGCCGTGCTGCCCTACCTGGCTTATGCCCGCAAGGATCAGCGCAGCCAGCCGCAGGACCCGGTCACGCATCGCTATGTGGCTCAGTTGCTGGAGGCGGTGGGGATGGACGGCGTGCTGACGCTGGATGTGCACAATCGCGCCGCCTTCCAGAACGCCTTTCGCCGCCCCAGCGTGCACCTGGAGGCTCGCTCCTTGTTCGTGGCGCATTTCGCCACGGCGGCGCCCGCCGAGTGGGTGGTGGTGGCTCCCGACGGCGGCGCCATCAAGCGGGCCGAGCGTTTCGCGCAGGCGCTGGGACGGGCGCAGGGGCGGGAGGTCGGTTTGGCCTTCATGCACAAATGGCGTGGCGGCGGCCGCATGGGCGGCGG
>JBATEM010000128.1:0-7889 GCA_049664005.1 Candidatus Macondimonas sp. | reverse complement strand
GTTTCTGCGGTCATCGGCAATTGTGGCAGTTTTATTGCAGTGAGCTGTTTGGAGGCCAGTCAAAGACGATTTGCCTCATTCCAAGACAACGACGTCGATTCCAGCGCTTGCGCCGGGGTCGCGTCGTTTTTTTTGTTTTGCCCCACCCGAATCCGGGGCAGGGCCATCAATCGTGACTCAGGACACAGGAAGAAACAGCATGCTGAAAAAAAACGCAGGCACAACCGCAGGATGGGCGATTGTTGCGACCCTGTCGGTCTGTTCCGGGGCCGCCGTGGGGGCAACGGAAACCGACCCGCTGACGGCGGCCATCACACGCGGCAAGGTGGACCTCGATTATCGCCTGCGCGGTGAATGGGTCGACCAGGACGGGATTGACGAGGAAGCCGCCGCCTATACCGGCCGACTGCGGCTGGGCTATAAAACGCGCGATCTCAATGGTTTCGGGGGCTACGTCCAGCTCGAACACGTCGATGCCTTCCTGGGCAAGGACTACAACAGCACCGACAACGGCAAGACGCAGTTCCCCATCGTCGCGGATCCGGCTGACACCGAGCTCAACCAGGCCTATCTGAGTTACGGTGGCTTTTATGACACAGACATGAAGCTGGGACGCCAGCGCATCATCCTCGACAACGCCCGTTTCGTGGGCAACGTGGGCTGGCGCCAGAACGAACAGACCTTTGACGCCTTCAGCATCCAGAACAAATCCCTGTCCAAGACGGTGCTCACTTACGCCTATCTGGACCGGGTCCAAAACATCACTTTCGATGAAATCGAGTTGAGCGCCCATCTCCTGAACGCGGCCTATGACCTCGCGCCCTGGGCCAAGCTCATCGGCTATGGCTATTTGCTGGATTATGAACTGGATGCCGGCCCGACCCAGGATACCCAGACGTTGGGGCTGCGCGCCCAGGGCGCGATGCCCGCCGGGCCTGCCAAGCTGCTGTATACCCTGGAGTATGCCCAGCAAGGGGATTATCAGGATTCCGGGCCTGTGGTGGACGCGGACTACTATCTGATCGAGGCTGGAGCTGTCCTGTCCGGCATCACGGTCAAATTATCACGCGAAGTGCTGGGTGGAGACGGGGCTTATAACTTCCAGACGCCGCTGGCAACCAAGCATGTCTTCAATGGCTGGGCGGACAAGTTTCTCGGCGACTCGATCGCGGGGGGCAAGGGCCTGCAGGATAATTTCCTGACGGTAAGTGGCGCGGTGATGGGGGTGACCCTCACGGCCATGGTGCATGATTTCAAGTCCGATGCCGGCGACCAGGACTACGGCACCGAATGGGACGTGATGGCGACCAAACTGGTGACGCCCAACCTGTCGCTGACCCTGAAATATGCGGATTACCAGGCGGATACTTTCGCGACCGACATCCAGAAAATCTGGCTGATGGGTGAGTTCAAGTTCTGACCGCGGGCGTCGCGCTGCGCCGGTGACCCGGCGCCCGATGCACCGTTGTCGTGCCTGATGCCTCCCCGGCGCACCATGGCAGCAATGCCATTTGACGGCTTCGGCGCTGCTGGAGCCGTCTTTTTTTGTAACTCGCGCATCGGCAGGGAAAACAGGATGTGGCACGAAGCGTGCAATTAGGCTAAGCAAGCGATTCTTCTCCGGTCCAAAGGCGGGCAGGGCTCAAGAATCACGCGGCTACACCAAAGTGGCTTGGAGGACAAAGGCGTCCTGGACCCGTTCATCATGCGGGAATCCAGTGGCGCTTTTTTTATGGATTTTTCCTTGGGATATCGGCCAGGAGCGGGCATTGGACCATCAAACGAGCCATCAGGATCTGGAACTCAGTCAGGTGCGGCTGGGCTTCATTCCGCTCACCGATTGCGCCGTGCTGGTCGTGGCGCAGGAGCAAGGGTTGTTTCGGCGTCATGGGCTCAGCGTGCGTCTGTGTCGGGAGCCCTCGTGGGCCAATATCCGCGACAAGGTGGACAGTGGGGCGCTGGATGGCGCGCATATGCTGGCGCCCATGGCGCTGGCGGCTGGCCAGGGGGTGCCGGGAGCCGGTATCGAGCCTGTGGTCACCGCCTTCAGCCTGGGATTGAACGGCAATGCCATTACCGTGTCCCGCGCACTGCATCAGCGCATGCTGGAAGCGGATCCGCACGCCATGGCCGAGCGACCCTGCACGGCACGCGCCCTCAAGGCGGTGATCGAGGCGGATCGACGCGCGGGGCGGCCAGCTCTCACCTTTGCCACCGTGTTCTCCTTTTCGGCCCATAACGATCAACTGCGCTACTGGTTGAGCGCGGCAGGCATTGATCCCGATCGCGATGTGCGTCTGGTGGTGATCCCACCGCCCCAGATGACCGATCACCTGGAAGCCGGGCTCATTGACGGTTTCTGCGTCGGCGAGCCCTGGAACAGCCAAGCGGTCGCCCGGGAGATCGGCTGCATCCTGATCAGTGGTTATGAGCTGTGGAACAACGCCCCCGAAAAAGTGCTGGGTGTGACCCGCGCCTGGGCCGAACGCCATCCCAATACCCATCGCGCCCTGCTCCTGGCCTTGCTGGAGGCGGCGCAATGGCTGGACGAGCCGGCCCATCGTGCCGAGGCCGCCGATCTGCTCGCCCAGGAGGCCTATGTCAATGTGCCAGCCGAGCTGATGCGTCGCGCCATGACGGGACAGATGGCCTATGTGCCGGGGGAGGCGCTGCGCGCCCTGCCGGACTTCCATGTGTTTTTCCGTTACGCCGCCAACTTTCCCTGGATCTCTCACGGCCTGTGGTTCCTGACCCAGATGGTGCGCTGGGACCGGCTGGAAGCGCCCACGGATTGGCAGCAGGCCGCGGCGCAGGTGTATCGCCCTGATCTGTTCCGGGAGGCGGCCGCGCTGCTTGGCCTGCCCGCCCCGGCCGTGGCGATGAAAACGGAGGGGGAACACGCGCTGCCCTGGACGCTCGCCGCCAGCCAGCCGATCGCCATGGGTCCCGACCGTTTCCTGGATGGGCGGATTTTCGATCCACGCTCGCCGCTCGCTTATCTCGATGAATTTTCCGCGGCTTCCCCTGCAATCGCTGGGGATGCCTCGATATCAAATCTTTCCAGTCCTTCCTCTTCCACACAGGAGTCTTCATGAACAGGTCTTTCTTCAAATCCACCCCGCTGCGCGGCTTGGTATCGGCGGTTACGCTGGCCTTGAGCTTGCTCGGCGCCAGTCTGGTTACCAGTCCTTCGGCCAGCGCGGCGGTGGGCGCGCCCGAAAAAGAGGAACTCAAGCTCGGTTTCATCAAGCTCACCGACATGGCGCCGCTGGCGGTGGCCTACGAGAAAGGCTATTTCGAGGATGAGGGCCTGTACGTCACCCTGGAGGCCCAAGCCAACTGGAAGGTGCTGTTCGACCGGGTGGTCACCGGCGAGCTCGACGGCGCGCACATGCTGGCGGCGATGCCGCTCGTGGCGGCCACGGGCGCCAGCACGGCTACCGAGCTGATTACGCCCTTGACCCTGTCCTATAACGGCGCCGCCATCACGGTGTCCAACGCGGTCTGGGCGGAGATGAAAAAGCAGGTGCCCCAGGCCGATGGCAAGCCGGTGCACCCCATCAGTGCGGCGGCGCTCAAGCCCGTGCTGGAGTCTTACAAGAAAAACGGCAAACCCTTCAATCTGGGCATGACCTTCCCCATCGGCACCCACAATTACATCTTGCGTTACTGGCTGGCGGCAGGCGGCATCCATCCCGGCTTCTATGCACCGGCCAAGGGCGATAACAGCGGCAACATCAAGGCGGAAGCAATGTTGTCGGTGGTGCCGCCACCGCAGATGGTGCCGACCATGGACGCAGGCACCACCGTGGGTTATTGCGTGGGTGAACCGTGGAACCAGCAGGCCGTCTTCAAGGGGCTGGGCGTGCCGGTCATGACCAGTGAGAACCTCTGGCCCGATGGCACCGACAAGGTGTTCGGCATGACCAAGTCCTTTGCCGAGAAAAATCCCAATACCACAGTGCGCATGGTCAAGGCCCTGATCCGTGCCTCGGCCTGGCTGGATGCCAACAACAACGCCAACCGGCCGGAGGCAGTGCGCATCATCGCCAAGCCCAACTATGTGGGTGCCGAGGAGCGGGTGATCGCCAACAGCATGACCGGGACCTTCGAATTCGAGAAGGGTGACAAGCGACCCATCCCGGATTTCAACAAGTTCTTCCGCGGCTATTACGCCTATCCCTATGCCTCGGACGCGGTGTGGTGGCTGACGCAGATGCGGCGCTGGGGTCATATCCCGGAGCAAAAGCCAGACGGCTGGTATCTGGACGCCGCCAAGAAAGCCTATCGCGGGGACATCTACCTGGTTGCCGCCAAGGAACTGATCGCCGACGGCAAGATGAAAGCCAGCGATTTTCCCGACTTGGGCAAGGATTTCTCGTTCAAGCCGCCGCGCAAGAGCCCGCTGGACGGCATTGAGTTCGACGGGCGCAAACCCAACGCCTATCTGAATCAGTTCGCCATTGGTCTGAAAGGCAATGAACAGCCTTGATCCAGGGCGCACGTCCCACGCCGGATCGGGCTTGCACCTGATCCGGCCCCTTTCCGGGAGATCAAGAGTCATGAACACGCACGCGGAATCGCTTCCCGCCCCACGGGCAAGCCTCATTCATCGGGGAGTGCATTGGATGAGCCAATTCAACCGACCGCGCCTGCCGCGATGGACGTTTTCACCGCTGTCGTGGGTGCGGGCCGTGATCCTGCCCGCGCTGGGCATGCTGGCATTCCTGCTGTTCTGGCAGATCGGTGCCAGCCAGATCAATACCTCCTTGGGCCAGTTTCCGGGACCCATGGAAACCGCCCGCGAGGCCCAGGGCCTCTATCAGGAGTTCCTGCAAGAACGCGAGAAAGCCGCCGCCTTCAACCTCCGCCAACAGGAGCGCGTCGCCGCCAGGCTGGCAGAGGATCCCCAGGCGGACGTTCAGATTCGGCCCTATACCGGTCGGCCCACCTTTCCTGACCAGATCGGTACCAGCCTCGTCACGGTGATGAGTGGCTTTTTCCTGGCCTCGTTGATTGCTGTGCCGCTCGGGGTGCTGATTGGTCTCAGCAGTGGTCTGTATGCCAGCGTCAATCCGCTGATCCAGTTGCTGAAACCGGTTTCGCCGCTGGCCTGGTTGCCACTGGTGACGCTGGTGGTGAGCGCGGCCTATGTCAGCGAGGACCCGCTGTTTGCCAAATCCTATCTGGTGTCCACCATCACCGTGATGATGTGCTCCTTGTGGCCGTCATTGATCAATACCGCGGTCGGTGTGGCGGGGGTCGACAAGGATCTGGTCAATGTCAGCCGGGTGCTGCGGCTCGGGTGGATCACCCATGTGCGCAAGATCGTGCTGCCCTCGGCGGTGCCGATGATTTTCACCGGACTGCGGCTCTCGCTCGGGGTTGCCTGGATGGTGCTCATCGCCGCCGAGATGCTGTCGCAGAATCCGGGGTTGGGCAAATTCGTCTGGGATGAATTCCAGAACGGCAACCCCCAGTCGCTGGGCCGGATCATGGTGGCCGTGCTCACCATTGGTCTCATTGGCCTGGTGCTGGATCGGGGCATGCTGTTGCTGCAGCGTGCGCTGTCCTGGGACAAATCCGCCATCACCCGCTGAACGAGGAGCATCGCCATGGCCCAGTCCTATCTCGAACTGACGCAGGTTTCCATCACTTTCCCCACCCCACAGGGACCGTTCACTGCCTTGCAGGACGTCAATCTGGGCATTGCCCAGGGGGAATACGTCTCGCTGATCGGTCATTCCGGTTGCGGCAAGTCCACCGTGCTCAACATCATCGCTGGTCTGTACCAGGCGAGCACCGGCGGCGTCATCCTGGACGGCCGGGAGGTGAATGGTCCGGGGCCGGAGCGGGCGGTGGTGTTCCAGAACCATTCCCTACTGCCCTGGCTCAGCGCCTATGAGAACGTGGCCCTGGCCGTGCGTCAGGTGTTTCGCGGCCGCAAGACCCGCGCCGAAATGCACGCATGGATCGAGCATAATCTGGAACTGGTGAACATGACCCATGCGCGCCACAAGCGCCCCAATGAGATTTCCGGCGGCATGAAGCAGCGGGTCGGGATCGCCCGCGCGCTCGCCATGGAGCCCAAGGTGATGCTGATGGACGAACCCTTCGGTGCGCTGGATGCCCTGACGCGAGCGACCCTGCAGGAAACCGTCATGGACATCCACGCCCGGCTCGGCAATACCATCGTCATGATCACCCACGACATGGACGAAGCCGTGCTGTTGTCCGATCGCATCGTGATGATGACCAATGGGCCCGCGGCCACCGTGGGGGAAATTCTCAGCATCGACCTGCCCCGCCCACGCGCGCGCATGGCGCTGGCGGAAGACCCGGCCTTCCATCACTACCGCGCCGAGGGTTTGCGCTTCCTGTACGAGCGGCATCGGTTGCCGTCGGCGGCCTGAGCGAACGTGCGCTCTGCCTTGTTGGCGTCTTATGTTTGGTGGATGATAACGCCGCTGGCGCAGGGGCCAGGCTACATGAAACTTCGCCCGAGGCGCTGGGCCTGGCAAGGGAGAAACAGCCATCGGGCTGTTTGAGCATGAACCGACTATAACGGGGGTTTGGACGATGAAGAAGCATCTGGGGGCGGTATTGGCGGCCGGGGTTCTGCTGGCAGGCTGTCAAGGCACCACGCCGACCATCGGCAGCAGTGGAGCGCGCACCGTGGCCACCGGTGCCGCAGGGGGGGCGACTGCCGAGAACGCTAATGCTCAATTGGAGCGTTGCACGGAGACGATGGGCACCCTGGCGGTTGAGGAAAATCAGGGAGACCCTTGGTATTCAGTCTTCCGGCAGCGTTTCCAGCTGGAATCCACGGTTCCCACACTGCGCCTGCTGATCCAGCAATCCAATTGTTTTGTGCTGGTCGAGCGCGGCCGCGCCATGAACAACATGATGGCTGAGCGTCAATTGGAGCAGTCCGGTGAGATGCGCAGCGGCAGCAATTTTGGCAAAGGCCAGATGGTCGCCGCCGATTACACCCTGGTTCCCTCGGTGACCTTCAGCAAACAGAACACCGGCGGCTTGGGCGGTGTGGTCGGTGTATTGTCACCCGTCGCCGGCGCAGTGGCCGGCAACTTCCAGTTCAACGATGCGGCGACCGTGCTGACCATGATCGACAACCGCTCCGGCGTACAGTTGGCGGCAGCCGAGGGCAGTGCGCGCAATACCGATTTCGCTGGGGTTGGAGCGCTTTTTGCGGGCGTTGGCATCGGCGCTGGAGGGCGCTCCAAGACGCCGCAGGAAAAAGTGCTGGTCGCGGCCTTCATGGATTCCTATAACCAGATGGTGCGCGCCGTACGCAACTATGAGGCGCAGACTGTGAGTGGTGGCTTGGGAACAGGTGGCCGGATGGGTGTGCAGGGTGGCAGCACGCCAGCCTCCAAATAAGCAGACCGTTGCTGACACGGCGATGCGCAAAATCCTCGGGGGTTGTTTCCCCTGGGGATTTTTTTTGACCCTATGAAATCCCGGGGAACGAGGCTTTGCCGTTCCGGTCGAATCGCCGTGATGTCCATGTTTCTTGGGTCCAGAAGCGTTTTGAAGCCTTTCTGGGCCAGCTCCAGGCGCCGCCCGCGGCCTTTGAATAAATTCAAGGCAAATGTATTGTGCAATGAACCAGCTCCCTGTTTCGGGGATGGTTCGCTTGAGAGGAGGCTATAAGGATATGCAAAATGCGCGCATCGGATTACTGGGATTGGTCCTTGTGCTGACACTTGCCGCATGTGCGCCCAGTCAGTCGCCGGGTGTTTATCAGCGCAATCAGGCCATGCGCCCAATGGAAGTCCAGACGGGGGTGATTGAAAACATCCGGGGCATCGTGATCGAGGGCAACCGTTCGGTGGCGAGCCAGGTTGGCGGCGCTGTGGTCGGCGGTG
>JBATEM010000127.1:0-7707 GCA_049664005.1 Candidatus Macondimonas sp. | reverse complement strand
TGCGGTCCGGCACGCTGACCCGACTGCTGTTCAGGCCCCGCAACTGCGACAGCAGGCGCAGGATGGCGATGATGGTGCGCTCTGGATCGAGCCGTTTTTCCAGCAGTTTGGCCATTTCCAGGATGAGCTGCAGATCCCCCTGCGGATGGAGGTCAGCATTGAGGATAGGAGAGGTCACAGGGAGATCATGGATGCGACAACTCATTGAAAACCCCTTTTGAATCGGATGCTTGACTGTCGATGCAAGGAATGCGCCTTCGCTAAGTGGATGATTTTTGAGGTTGTCTCGTGGCGCATGCACCGAGGCAGTGCAGGCGATGGATTCCCGCGCCCGGGCAAACTCGCCAAATTCAAACAATGTTGAACATTTCGCCGGCATCGCGGCATGGGCATGCTGCTGCCAAGGCCAGGCCTATGATCGATCAATTATTTCAAGCTATTGGTTTTTATCGCGTATCTCGGCAGGTTCCGCGGCTGGCATGACGGTTGCTTTGACCATCGGAGAGCCATGCTCTTTGCCGTGATCACGGGGAACTGGTTGCCGGGCCGTACCACGGCGTTTTTCGAACGATTTTCCATCCGCATACCAGGTTCCGAATACGGGAGATGATTTATGCCTCAGCCCTTGATCGAGGTCGATCTTTCCAAGCCGCCCGAAGAACAGGCCAGTGTCCTGCACAACCGCTGGCATCCGGATCTACCCATTGTGGAAATGGTCAAGCCCGGCAGCAGCTTCCGGGTTCAGTGCATCGACTGGACTGGTGGCCAGATCCTGGATGACGATTCGGCCAACGACATCCGGGACGTGGATCTCACCAAGGTGCATTACCTGAGTGGCCCGATCGGGGTGGAGGGCGCCGAGCCCGGCGACCTGCTGGTGGTTGATATTCTCGACATTGGCAGCTTGCCGGATTCCGAATGGGGCTTCACGGGACTGTTTGCCAAGAGCAATGGCGGCGGTTTTCTGACCGATCACTATCCCGATGCCCGCAAGGCGTGTTGGAATTTCGAAGGCATCTATGCCGAATCGCGCCATATTCCCGGCGTGCGTTTCGCGGGCCTGATGCACCCGGGGCTGATCGGCTGCCTGCCCTCCATGGATTTGCTCAAGCGCTGGAATGCCCGCGAGCAGGCGCTGATTGATACCGATCCCAACCGCGTTCCGGCTTTGGCCTTGCCGCCCAATCCCAGTTCGGCGCTGATGGGCCGCCTGACCGGCAGTGCTGCTCAGGCCGCCGCCCTCGAAGGCGCGCGCACCGTCCCGCCGCGCGAGCATGGGGGCAATTGCGACATCAAGAACCTGTCCCGGGGATCGAAGGTGTATTTCCCGGTGTATGTCAAAAACGCCGGCTTATCGATGGGGGACATCCATTTTTCCCAGGGCGACGGCGAAATCACCTTCTGCGGCGCCATCGAGATGGCGGGCTGGATCGATCTGCATGTGGAAGTCATCAAGGGCGGAATGGCGAAATACGGCATCAAGAATCCGATTTTCAAACCCAGCCCCATGGAGCCGCGCTACAGCAACTACCTCATCTTCGAGGGCATTTCGGTGGACGAATCGGGCAAGCAATATTATCTGGATGCCCATGTGGCCTATCGCCAGGCCTGTCTCAACGCCATCGAATATCTCAAGAAATTCGGCTACACCGGCGAACAGGCCTATGCCATTCTGGGGACTGCGCCGGTGGAAGGGCATATCAGCGGCATCGTCGACATTCCCAACGCCTGCGCCACCTTGTGGATCCCGACCGAGATTTTCGATTTCGACATCATGCCCAACGCCACGGGTCCCAAGATCATGGTCAGTGGCGGAGCGGATCTGGCCGCAGCCGGCTGAGTTTCTGCAAACCCGAATTTCCAGGTCGAGCGCCCTTGAGGAGAATCCGGCATGCCTTTGTATGAATACCAGTGTGCGAGCTGTGGTCCATTTACCGAGTTGCGCGCCATGAAGGACCGCAACGCGCCGGCGGATTGCCCCAGTTGCGCGCAGGCGGGTGAACGCATGATTTCCCTGCCGGGCCTGCGCCAGGTCTCGGCGGCCACTCGCCAGGCACACAGTCGCAATGAACGCAGTGCCCACGAGCCGCGTCTGGTGCACCGCGAATCTGCCCCGTCACCGGCGGGTCATACGCACGGGCCGGGCTGTGGTCACGGGGGCCATGGGGTCGGCGGCGGGCGTCCCTGGATGCTGGGGCACTGACAGCGGCGTCTCCCGTCGGCTGTTGCGCCGAATTGCAGTCCCTATCGACCGGGGCAGTCGTCCCGGTCGCTCTATCGGCATGAAATCCGCGCACCAACTCGCTTGACGCGTTGCCGCACCAAGGCTTCGCCAAACTCAAGGCGCATGGCTTTGCCATCGTGGATTGAGGGGCCCATTGGTCCTGCCTGTTGCAGGCGGCTGTTGCCATCCCAGGGAGGTCCTTGCGTTAAACCCTGAGTGGCCTGATCCGGTACAATCAACGCCCTTGCGCGGCCCCGTGGTCTCGCGCATCCCAAGGATTAACCGGAGCTTGCATGTCACAGATCGCCGATGAGGCGGCGCGGCGACGCACCTTTGCCATCATTTCCCACCCCGACGCGGGCAAGACCACCCTGACCGAAAAGCTCTTGCTGTTTGGCGGCGCCATCCAGCTCGCCGGCGCGGTCAAGGGGCGCAAGGCCGCCCGCCACGCCACTTCCGACTGGATGGAGATGGAAAAGCAGCGCGGCATTTCCGTCACCAGTTCGGTGATGCAGTTCCCTTATCGGGATTGCGTCATCAACCTGCTCGACACCCCAGGGCATGAGGATTTTTCGGAAGATACCTACCGCACCCTCACGGCCGTGGACTCGGCGCTGATGGTGATCGACTGCGCCAAGGGCGTGGAGGAGCGCACCATCAAACTGATGGAGGTCTGCCGGCTGCGCGATACGCCCATCTTCACCTTCATCAACAAGCTCGACCGCGAAGGCCGCGATCCCATGGAACTCATGGACGAGGTCGAAAAGGTGCTGGGTATCCAGTGCGCGCCCATCATCTGGCCGCTGGGCATGGGGCGTTCACTGCGCGGCATCTATCACCTGCTGGAAGATCGGGCCTATCTTTACGCGCCGGTGAAAGACGGTCGCGCCCATGTCAGCGCGGTCATCAAGGGGCTCGACAGCGCGGCGTTCACCGCGCGCTTTGGCGAGGAGGCGGCGGCCTTTCGCGAGGAGATCGATCTGGTGCGCGGCGCCAGCCCGGCCTTCGATCAGGCGGCCTACCTGGCCGGCCGCCAGACGCCGGTGTATTTCGGCTCGGCGGTGAACAATTTCGGCGTACGCGAGCTCCTGGATGATTTCGTCCGATGGGCGCCGGCGCCGCGTGCGCGGGCAACCGAACAGCGCACCGTCCAGCCCGAGGAGGCCGCGCTGACCGGCTTCGTGTTCAAGGTGCAGGCCAACATGGACCCCGCCCACCGCGACCGCATCGCCTTCTTCCGGGTCTGCTCCGGGCGTTTCACCAAGGGCATGAAACTGCGTCATGTGCGGCTCGGACGCGATGTCAAGATCCCCGATGCCCTGACCTTCATGGCCAGCGAACGCGAGCGGGTGGAAGAGGCCTACCCTGGCGACATCCTGGGGCTGCACAACCATGGCACCATCGCTATCGGCGATACCTTCACCGAGGGGGAAGTGCTGGGTTTCACCGGGATTCCCCATTTCGCACCCGAGCTGTTCCGCCGCGCCGTGCTGCGCGATCCCCTGCGCCTGAAAGCCCTGCAGAAAGGCCTGACCCAGCTCTGTGAGGAGGGGGCGACCCAGTTTTTCCGGCCGCTGCGCAGCAACGATTTGATTCTGGGTGCGGTCGGACCGCTGCAGTTCGATGTGGTGGCCCATCGGCTCAAGAGCGAGTACGGCGTGGAGTGTCGCTTCGACTCGGTTTCGGTGGCCACGGCGCGTTGGGTGATCTGCGAGGATGACCGGATGCTGGAGGATTTCCGCAACCGTGCGGCGGAGAACCTGGCGCTGGACCATGGCGGCGCGCTGGTCTATCTCGCCCCCAGCCGGGTCAATCTGCAACTGGCGATGGAGAAATGGCCCAAGGTGCGCTTCGACGCCACCCGCGAGCACGCTCCGGTCGGTTTCTGAGCACGCCTGCCGAGCCAGCTGGCCGCGCCTGCATCAACTGTGATCTTTCAAACTCTTTCGTTTGAGGAATTGAACGCCACGCCAGCGGGCTACTCGAAGAAACGGGCGTGCCGGCGTTGTCCTAATGAGCGGGCATGCAGAAAATACCCTCCGCGCATTCAATCACGGTCCGGTTTCAAGCAAGTTCCAAACACTCGGCAATATCATCCAGCGGCCCGAGTTCGACAAAAAACGAGGCAAGTGTCGAGTCTTCCGGCATCGTCCAAGCGAAGCGGTACTCGTTCTGACAGAGGTAGCGGATGTTTTTGTTGAAGATGGGCGTGAGTTGCTCGCGTCGGGTGGTATAGGGATCGTAGTACTTAAGCGGCACCTCGATCCCCTTTGCAGCGGGCAACTGCTTCTCTACCGCTGCGGAAAGGCGCGCGCGAAAAGCTTCCTTGTTATGGACGACGAGCATGGCGTCCGCCTCGAAGTCATGAAACAGGCGGGCGTCATACCCGGCACTGCAGCACCAGACATAAAAGTTCCGCACCAGCATATAGCGGAACAGTTCCTTTTGCTGCGCTGGAATCTCGACTTCTTCGCCTGCTGCGTTCAATCCGAAAAGCCGGCACTTTAGATGCTCGTTCGGCGTGACGCTGGAATGCTCAAGCTCATTGTCGGCCTGCGCCGCGTTGAGGGAGGGATCGTTATAGGCGGCGGCCGGCGCGATGCATAGAGTGCCCTTTTCGAAGGCGTCGCGCATGTGAGCTCGCTTGCCGAACTTCGCGAAGCACGACGGCGAACCGGTAAATGGGGTTCGAAGCCGGGGTGGCGTGTAGGACGCGCTGGCCGTTTCGCGAACGCTCATTCCCGCTCGCTCCATCTGTTCTAGCATCGTATGGACGATCAGTCGAAGCCTCGTAGGTCGGCTCTTCCTCGTAACGACCTGAAAACAGTTCGCTGATGAACAGGGTGAGCACTGTCGCGACGAGAAAGGTGATGGGCCATGCCCCGCCCAGCAGGGTCATGGGAATGCCAACCAGGACCACCCAGGTGCCGATGAAGAATCGATTGTATTTCCAGAATGTGCGAATCATGGCGTCTCCTCCATGGTTTTCAAAGAATGCAAACGGGCCCCTCAGCCCGGGTGAGCCATCCCTTGATCCTGATCCAGGATACGGTGGCTTTTTCTTGATCTTAACTTCCAGTCTGCCTGGATTAAACGATTGGTCGAATGGTGTTTAATAGGCTTTCTACTAATGGACGCGAGGCGGCAAGACTCTGGCGAATTGGGTGGCACACTTTTTAACCGTGCGCTTTCGAGAAACGGTACACCCAGAGGGTCTGGGTGTACCTTTTTTCGCTTACCGCCGGCGCTCCAGGCCAGTATCAGCTCAGGCCGGCAGGAGGCTGCAATCGGGCGGCGGCTGGCTTCCGCGCAGCAGTTCTTCCCGGCTGTAGCCGTAGGTTTCGTTTTCCAGGTACGACACGCCGCTCTTGACGTTCTGCTCGGCGGCCAGACGGCGTTCCGCTTCGATGGCCATGTCGCGATCCCATTCCAGCAGCAATGGGCTGATCTTCTTGTACCACAGTGGCGGAATCAGGGCGTAGAAGAACGCCGTGGTATAGCCGCCGGGGGTATGAGGCGCTTCACCCACCAAAGGCTTGAGATCCCAGAACTCCACGCTGGCATCGGCGTGATGATGGGAATGCCGGCTGATCGCGCACAAAATCCAGTTGGACATGCGGTAATTGCAGTTCCAGGCATGACGCACCTGCATGGGCTCGGTGGGTACCCGCACCAGGCCATGGTGCTCAATATAGTTGGCCAGCTCAAGTCCGTTGCGGGCGATAAACCCGATAGCCAGGTAGCCCAGCACACCCACGAAACCGGCCGCTGCGAAGAAGAACAACGCCACCGCTGCCTCCATCAGCCAACCGCGAATCGCCCGGTTCTTGAGACTCACATGGTTTTGTCCCATGCGGTTCAGGCGTTCCTTTTCCAAGTCCCAGGTCATCTTGTACTGGCCCAAGGTGGAGCGCACCACGAAGTGGTAGTAGTTCTCGCCGCGGATGCTGGTGGCCGGATCGGCGGGCGTGCACACCAGGTTGTGATGCCCATAAGGATGGCGGATCGAGAACAGTGTGAACATCCCGAAGGCTTCGCCCAGCCGGCCCATGAACACGGCCACCGGGTTTTCGGTGCGATGGGTCAGCTCATGACCGACGACGATAGATGCATTCGCCGCAGCCGCGGCAGCCAAGCCCAGCGCAGCCAGCATCACGCCCGTGGTGTTATTGGCATTGGCGGCCATCAGATCGTAACCCGTCAGGGACTGCACAAAACCGCCGAAACCGAAAGGGTCGTTGCCCGTGACGTAGAAGCCCAGCAGCCAGGCAAACATCATCACCGTCAGGATGCACACCACCTGTGCGGCATACTGCAGGGGGTAGAAGAGCCAGGCTTGCTCGTAGGTATAGATCCCCTCATCCTTGCCGAACAGCAGGTCTCCCAGCAGAACAAAAGCAATCATGGACACGGCAAATGTCGTAATGATGTGCCCGCCAACAAAAAAGAGAGCGAGCGAAATGAGGGAAATATTCGTGATCAAGAAAAAACGGCCATATTTCCAGATAGCCTGGACTGCATTCATCGTGATGTACTCCTGAAATTACCCGTAAAAATCAGACGTCATGAATTACTAGCCGCCCTGATTTTATGGCGTCTTCGTCATTCATTGATTAAAGCAATGCTTTCGAGCCATAAAGCAAGAACTCGCGCTCAGCATCTCTTTCCAGTCAATCAGCAGACCGACCGTTTAATGGTAAGTCAGCGCACCACTCTTTGACATGCGTCATAGTGTCGCACCCCTGTTCTGTGCAGATATTTTGGGCGCAGCTTATGCGATGATTGACAGGCGGGAAGACAAGGGGCGAATCAATGCGGCCATCCTGCGGCACAGTTCTGATCTGATGTCGATAAGCGTGATCACCAAGACGCGACTTGCGAATCTTGAAAGTTGAACTTGTGTCAGCCTGGCCGGGCAATGAAAGTTGCTCCTTGCCGCTTGGATACAACCGAACATGGAGGAAGCAGTATGTTGGTGTTTCGTGTGCTTGACCGGAATCGGCAGCCGATCAAAAAAGCCAAGGTCACGGTCAAGGTCACCAATGGCGGCGATGCCACAGCCTGGAGCGATCGCAACGGTTTTGTCGCCCAGCCCATCACAGGGGGAGAGCATGGCAAAGTCCTGATCAATGGCCTGGAAGTCTACGAAGGCCCGTTGTACGTCGAGGAAATCGTGACGACGATTTGAGCCATTTGTGTCCTCCCCGGCGTCAATCCCGGGGAGGACACCGAGCGGGATGGCAGTGGTTCGTGCTGCGTTGGCACCAGATCCGCCGCAAACGCCCATTCAGCCGTTTTCGCCCACGTGTGGGGTGTTGTTGGCGACCTGGGCCTTGGCCAAGTGGCTCTTGTCCAGGAATTTGTCGAAGTGGATGTGGTCGTGGGAGATGCCGGCCTGTTTCAGGACCTCGATGGCGGCATCCAGCATGGGCGGCGGGCCGCACATATAGGCATGGCAGGTGGCGAGATCCGCGACTTCGCGG